>JAIRWW010000023.1 GCA_031268685.1 Azoarcus sp. | reverse complement strand
CCGAACCGGAACACGCGGGCAACTTCCAGATGTTGCCGCGTAATACCGCGCACCCCTTCAAAAGTATTCACCGCCACCGGATAGAAGGTAGAAGCGGCGATAAAAAGAATCTTTGCCTCATCGTCGTACCCGAACCACGAAGTAATCAGCGGCAGCCACGCGAAAAGCGAAATCTGCTTTAGCGCATTCAAGGCTGGATTAAAAACCGCGTCCAGCCAGCGCGACAAACCCAGCGCCACCCCTGTAGAAACGCCGAGCAGGCTGCCGATAACAAAACCGGAAACATCGCGGTACAGACTCCCCCACAAGCCCGGCAGAAAATCCTCCGCAAAAAAGCTATCCCGCGCCGTCCGCAGCACGCCGAGTGGAGAAGGAATCAAGCGAATATCGACCCAGCCCGCCGAATGGGCCAGCGCCCAGAATGCCACGAGCGCGGCGGGCAAAAACAAAGCCCTGGGATCGAAACCGGACAAAATCTTGCGCAATATCTTCATAGCTCAAAATCCTTGCGGCCTCCAGGCATCGAAATGACTTTCCGCCCGGCGCAAACCCCAATCCAGCAAAAAGCCTATTGCGCCAATCACGCCGATGACGGCAAAAACAATATCCAACTGCATGACCTGCCGCGCCCAGACCATCAGAAAACCAAGCCCCTCGCTGGAAGCGAGCAGCTCAACGAAAATCAGGGACAACCACGCCTGCATCAGCCCCTGGCGGACACCGCTGAAAATGGAAGGCAGCGCGGCGGGAATCACAATGCGCAAAAGCGTCTGGCGGCGAGAAAACGCATAAACCCGTCCGACCTCCGGAAAAGCTGCCGGAATATTGAGAATCCCCTTATATGTATTAATGACGACCGGCACGAGTACCGCGAGCGAAACCGCCACGACCTTCAAAGTTTCGTCGATGCCCAGAAACAACATAAGCAGCGGAATCCAGCCGATGACCGGAAATTGCGCAAACACCTCGAAACCCGGATAAAGATAAGCCTTCACTTTGGGCGATAGGCCGATGGAGAACCCAATGGCCAGCCCGGCGCTGCCGCCCGCAGCCACACTCCATGCCACCCGCGCCAGACTTACCTGAAGATTGACCCCCAGATCGCCGCTCCTGCACAGATCCCAAAAAGCCTCCCAAGTCTGTTGCGGACTAGGAAGAATCTGCACAGGCAACCATGCCTGAAAGTGCGCGGCTTGCCACAAACCAAGAAGCGCCAGCGGAAAAAGCAATGCCAGCGTAAAGCGGAAAGCCGCATTTCCCGCACGCAGCAAAATCTGCCTAGAGAATCCCTGAACAATCCTCACCCGCTCGGGCCGAGCCTGCCGAAACCCTCGGCCTCGTAGATAAGGTCTTTTTGCAGGCTCTGGACGAACAACAGTACTGTCCGGAGCCTCCCCGGATACCTTCCCCGCCGTCGCTGTCGCCGCCGTTGGCGAGCGGAAAGAAAGCGTTTGCGTATTCATGTCCTACCTTCCTCAAGAGACGAAATCCCGGACGGCTCGCAGTCCTGCCCATCCGCGCCGCCCTCATTCACCGCTTTTCGCACCTTCAGGCGGCTGGCCTGCAACAAAAACAGCAGGCAAACCAGCCCCATGGGCAAAAAGAGCGTCTGAAAGCCCCATAAACTACCGAGCCAGCCGCCGAGCAAGCTGCCGGCGAAGCCCCCAGTCGGGCCGATCAAGCCGGAAAGACCCGAAACCCTGCCCATTCCGAGCGTCTCCCCGATGCGGGCATAAGTCATGAAATTGCCGATGTACACCATGCCCAACCCGACGCCGAGCGAACCGGAAGCCGCCCAAAGCAAAAACGCGCCTTTCTGAGCCGCGAGAAGCATCAGCGAGAACGCCAGCAATAAAAAACTCAATTGATAAAAACGCTTCCTCCCCCAACGGCTCAACAAGGCCCCGGACAAAAACAGGGCCGCGACAAAAGTTCCGCCCTCGAAAGTCAGAAGCATTGCAGCCTCATGGCTGGAAAAACCGTAATTACTCAAAGCAATGACAACTATAAAAAAACCGAAAAAAGACGTCACCGACTGCGTAAAAAACTCATACAAACTCGTGCGCCCCAAATCGGGCATGCTCGCCAGCAGGCGCAATTGACTGCCGATTTCCTTCCAGCCCAGAACCGGGCGCTTCCCGTCGCCCTGCGGCATCTGCGAATGCCGGTCGAGCGCGCGGAAGGCCACAAAAAACGTCGCCAGAAACGTCGAAGCAATAGCGAAAAAAGCGCCGCCGAACCGAAAGCGTTCGAGCAAAAACACCCCGAGAGGCGGCCCAGCCAGCAAAAAGCCCGCCATGTGCATCCCCCGAAACCATCCCGCCCGCGCCGCGCCGACCGCCTCCGTCTGCTGCAAAAAAACCGTATTGAGCGAAATGAAGCGCATCGGCATAACAACGCTGACCAGCGTAGTGCAAAGCATCAAAAACCAAATATCGGGCACAGCGGTCGTTGCGCCATACAGAAGCGCGCAAGACAGACTACCCGCGCACAAAGGCAAAAAAGGCCCGTGGCGCTGCACAAAAATACCGACCGGCAAACTAGTAAATAAAATTCCCACGCTCTGCGCGGCGGCGATCAGACCGAGCTGGAATTCGGAAGCCCTCAACTCAATGGAATAAAGCGACGTCACTACCCGTGCAATGCCGATTCCCAGCCCCGCGAAACAGGCAAGCAAGACAATCCAGCCGAACGAAGGGCGTTTCAATGGGGCGCTCATGGACCAATCCACATCTTCATCGAACCGGATTACCGTCCTTGTCCAACGGCGTCCAATAATTTTCCAGCCCCAATTCCTTCAAGGCTGCGGCGAGATACTTGGGTTCGATCCAATCATCCACCGTCACATCCCTGCGGATCAGCTTAAACTCCAGCGTTTCCGCAACCGCCTTCTTCGTGATATTGACGTAATACTCATCGAGCAGCGGGCTATGGCGCAACTTCAAATCGTAGCCATTCCAGTCGTTCTTATAATCCTCATACGGGCTGCCGCTTTGCGCCCACAGCTTATATTGAGTTTCGCGGTTGGCTTCCTCGGAACTCCACTGCGCCGCCTTGACGAACACATTGACGAGGCGCTGCACGATATGGGGGTATTTCCCCTCGAACTCCTCGCCGACCCACAGCGTCGTTGGCGTAATAACAAACTTGTCATCGCGCAACTCAATAAGGCGCTTTGCGATGCCGCGCGACTCCAGCGCCCATGGGCTTGTAATAGTCCCGTCGATATCACCGGTCGCCAGCGAAGTGCGCGAAGCATAAGTATCCTGGCTGATAATGCGGAAATCCTTTTCGGTCAAGCCATGGCGGCGCAACAAGCGGGCCAGGAAAAGCTGCTGGTTGGTACCCTTGAAGTTAGAAATAGTCTTGCCCTTGAGGTCAGCCAACTCCTTTGCCTGCGAAGCAGCGGGCACTACAAAATAGAGCGGCCCGAAACGCCCTGTCACAAGAATAATCTTATGCTTGAGACCGGTCGAACGGCCCACAACCATCGGCAGGTCGCCATGGAAACCGAAATCGACCTTCTTATTGGAAAAAGCCTCGTTCGTGGCCGGCCCCGCGCCTGGAAAAAAATACCAAACGATCTTGATACCATCCTTGGCGAACTCATTTTCGAGCAGACCGCGCAAATGGACATTCGCCACCACGGAACCGCCGATCTTGGGCTTGCCGCCGACACCCGCGGCGGAAATACCGAGCCGGATTTCAGCAGGATTATCCTGTGCGGCGCTTGCGCCGCTCATTACGGATAAACCCGTCCATACCGCCAGTGGCAACAACAGTGCGCGTAAAAACTTTTTCATAATGATGAAACCTCGGAGTGAAAATCAGAAGGTGTATTGCAATTGAGTCTGGACTTCGGTGTAGTCCTTTTGCTCATCCGTTTCGTGCATATAGCGGTAACGGTTGATACCAAATTGCAACTTGGTAGTTTCGGCAAAAAACCAGTTGAAACCGATAGTATGCACATGCAGAGTGTCGCGCCCGTGGCCGCGAATACCGCTCACCTCATCGCCCCTGTTCGGATCGAAATAATCGAAGCGGTAAAAGGACTGTATAGATTGCGGCCAACTGTCGTCGAACTTTGCCGCAGTTTTTACGCTGTTAAAAAACTGGTCGCCGAAAGTATAAAACAGCGTAAGCGTATGTCCGGTGGAGCGAGCTTCCCGCGTTCTCGTAGAATTCGCGGCAATGGCGTAATCGCTGCGGCCCTGCCAATATTCATAGGTCGCGCCGTAGGGAGCATGGTTGTAATAAATATCGAAGCCGTAAATATCGTTGCGGCCATGGCTGTCCAGATTGACAGCGCCTGCTCCGGCAACAAGCTTGCTGCCTTTATAAAAAGAAGCGCCTATCTTCAGTTCGCGCAGCCAGCTTGCGTAATCCACAGGCAGAGTAAAGGCCCCGCGCCCCACCACAGCCTTGCCGTTATTATTGTCCAGCTTGTTGGAATAATTGCCGTTGATGAGACCGAGCGCGTACTCGAACAAGGGAGCGCGGTAATTAGCGGAATAATCGACAAAAGAGTGAGCATCCCCCCGGAACACGACGCCGATCTGCCGGTTGAAAAGGCCGAGCTGGGCGGGCGCGGTCGCCAGATTGATCGTTGGCCGCAAATCTTCCGCTGCCTGCGCCTCGATACCGAAGGGCAGCAATTGTTGGCCTATCGTCGCAGTCAGGCGATTACCTTCCAGGCCGTCGGTCGTGGGTAGAAAGTTATAGCGCACGAATGCATCCTGCAAATTGAAATCGGCAGTATTCGTCCCGTTCGCCCGCTTTCCATAAGAAAGCGAAAACTGGTATTCAAGATTCTTGCCTTCGACGTAATCCTTATAAAGATTGCCGCGCACGCCCAAAAGCGCTGTAGGCACATCGAAAGTGTTGTAACGTTCGCCGTTGGGCGCGGGGTTGCCGGAGCGCGTCCCTTCGCTTTGCGCCTGATAGCGCAGCTGCACCGTGCCATAAATAGTCGTGTCGCGTGTCGACTTGGCATCTTTGCGCTCGTATTGGCGCTCCTGGTCGTATTTATAATTTTCGAGATCGCTGCGTACACCTTCCACATCGCTGCTCGTAGCCTTATCGCTATTTTCCTGCTGGATCGTTTCCACCTGCTTTTGCAGCGCATTTATAGATTGCTGCAAAGCTTCGATCTGTCTTTTCAAATCCTCCGTCTGCGTATTTACCGCGCGCACGCCGCTGCGCGCGGCATTCTCGGCAAATGCAAACGGAGACGCCAACAGGCTGGAAATCGCCACGGCGATTATTGTTTTGCGGATATTATTCATCGTAGACTGACCCCAGTTTGGAAGCCCCTTTTTCAGAGAGGCTCCGGACGAAGAAAAACATTTGGAAAGGCACAGAAAAAGCTGATGCCACTGCATCCCCTTAAGCAAACCTTGTGCCAAAATATTATCTTTTATAAAACAGTAGCTTACGGCGACATGCCTTGTACAAATCACAGTGCTGCTATAAAACCAGCAAGCCGCCTGTTGCAAGCGGTAAAAAAATGCTTGCAGTGCAGCAATTCTCTTGGACGCGCTACGGGCGGGAATACTTATGCTGAAAATTGCTTAAGCCTGGCTTGTCCATTAGAGCGACTTCGGTTCAAATATTCACATCATGTTCGGCAAGCTGAGCTGATTTTCCTGGATCAAGTGTAAATATTTAAACCGAAGTTGTTCCAGCTCTGATACTGGCAGGGGATACAGTTCACCCTAAGCTTGTCGAAGGGCGTTCTCCATGGAATCAATGGCTTCGAGAAACCATGCAGGCTAAATCTTTGCGATCTCCTGTGTCCATGTCGGATACAGATTTTTCGCAGATCGGCTACTCAGGAAATTGGATTTCAGTGGATTTCGTGCAAGTAGGTACATCACCGTACTTTGAACATAGCTCATCAATTCTATGGTAATAGATTTTGGAAATACATCCTGAGGTTTTGCATGCATCTCGATGCTTTAACCACAATAGTTGATCAGCTATTAGTTGATTAATTTGGCCATGAGAATCGGACTTTACGCTTTCGTAGTTCAGATTGAGCGTGGCATCAAGAGTAGCAAGCTGCGAATCTTGGCAGATCGTTTTTTCAACAATTGATTTTGCCTTTGAACAATCAAATGCATTAAATTCATCTAATCTGTCGCAATGAACTTTGATTCGATTTCCAGCGCGCTTTCCTGTATGGAAAACTTGCCAGCATTCATCAGCAAGATATTCGCCTTTATTATTTAGCTTGAATATAACTATTCCTTCAGGGCTATTGCCGATGGCTCTGACTGAGGCTGTTATATCTCCGAAAAGATTGCCTTTTTTATTAATGGTGTATTTTAATTGTTCGGCATTTTGAATTGAAAAAATAACGCATTGTTTTCCATCCCGGTTTTTGCGGAGAATAAGCCTTGGCGGATTGCTTGCTGGGGTTCTGTCAGTTATTAGGGTATATATACCTTTCTTGTCTCCATCTAAGCTTTCTACTTGTAACTCCGATTTCGGAGCTTCTTCGCCGTATACACTGGCAACATATTCTTTTACAGACGGCCAGCATCCAGTTGGCCCTGCTGGAAATGCTTGTGCAGGCGCATTGCTCGTAAATGTAAACGAGATAAAAAGTAAAGCAATGGACGAATTACGGACGTTGTGGGGCATAGTGGATCGCTTCATTAATGTATTGAACTCTGCAAGACGGATGAAAGTGTTCTGCAAATCCTGCGTAGTCGTCGTTCATTTAATTGTCTGCCAACAAGATTTATTTCTTGAACTGGATATACTCGGAGCGGACACAGTCGAAAGGGCGAGGCAGTGATACAGCGTATTTAGTGCATATTTCGTCGATTCTGCCGAGATAGGTACTAACAATGCATTCATTGTCCCTGCAAGTGTCCCTTTGTTTTAGCCATTTTTCTTGGTCTATCGTTAACTGGGTATTCTGCGCATCTGTTGCAGCAGATTTAATCAGTTCGTAATTACTCGACAATGTATAGTCCAGTGCGGTTAATTTAGCGTCGCCGCAGATGGACTTTTCGATCTTTGTTGATGCTTTCGAGCAATATGAGGTATCAGCTACTGGACTCCATACAAGCGCTGTGTTATAGGCATCGCATGGGATATTTTGAGTTCTCGTAATTCCTTCCTCATGGTAATACCACTCCCATGTGCATTCACGCGGTCTGTAAAAACCATCGCCTATATCGAGATGATAATTCATTATTGTAGAAGGAAAGCCAGGAGACGCAGTATTCGCTGTTACAATAACGTCTGGCAAATTGCCATCTTTATTTACCTTCTTCTCGCCCAATCCGCCCGTAGGATTCAGCATAATAATGCAATACATGTTTGTCTTCGATTTTTTGAATAGAACCTCCTGTCCATTTGTGCTTGGCACAGCATCCAGCAAAATCGTATATTTTCCCTCTTTATCGCCTTCAGGATGATAAGTTTTAAAGTCCTCTTCTACGGCTGTTCGTCCAGCATAAGCAGTGAACAAATAGATTTTTACCGATGGATAGCATTTCCCCAAATATGTATATTTATCCCATGACTCCCATTTGGTCATATCATATTCTGCCCATGATGCCGATGGGCAAAAGAACAATAAAAGGAAAATGATGATAATGCTGTGGGCGTTGATATGCATAGTGCACCGTCAAGTGGCGTTGTAAAGGCTGGCAGGGCAGTTAATTGGGTACGTTAGTATAGGCTGGATAACTGAACATAGCATTACCCGATAGCAATTCTCCGCCTCCGACAATGTTTTCGATAAATTTCGCATCTTGTTGGCGACGATCATATCCATCAGGCTCGCCGTTGATAGGCTAACATACAGCTCCAATTGCCGCTGGATTCAGCACAAAGATGAATTTCGCGGGGGCGACTATATAAATTCACTCCCCGGTGGTCTCCTTTTTGACGGCCATGGCTTCTTTTGCCGTGATGCACGCGAGGGGATTATCAGATGTCACAGGATAATCGTTGCAAATTTGCCCGATACGCAGGGTGTAGGATTCGCGTAGACATTCTGCTGTTTGGCAGATGTTGCGCTGTTTGAGCCATGCGCGCTGGTCGACGAGTAGCTGTTGTCGATTTTTGCGTGTGGTATGAGACTTTATTTGCACGTAATTTTTGGCAAGAGTGGCATCTAAATTAGAAAGAACTTTGCTGCTGCAAACAATTTTATCTGCTTCTAAATGGGTCATCGTACAATTAAAACTCGGTTTAATATATTTGCTTGAACCAGAAGCCAGTGCCACTAGGCATGAAACTGATTCGATTTTTTCATCACGATATTGCCATGTACACATGAGTGGTAAAAAATGTCCTTTTGCATTTTTCCTATAAATGACTTCTGTTATTGGTTTGTCAGTGCCAAAAATTGAATTATAAGTTTTTACTTCTTCAAGTACTCCGGTTTTTGAAAATTTCGGCAATAAATCCTCAGATGCCGCTATAAATAATACTTGGCATATGGAACCGTCCTCATGTTTCTGAAAAATAATCTTTGATGGATTCTTTGAAGGGGTATAGTCTCCGATTAATATATAACGATGAGCGACATCACCCTCTATTTCGCTTGCTCTAATGTTTTCGTCGTCTTCATGATGTTTCATGTATATTTTAACGGATGAATAGCATTTTGCCCCTATATCTATTTCCTCCCATGCCGTCCCCCTCCAGTCATCTGCACATGACGAGGGAGAAATAATGCTGGATGTCAGCAAGGCAAAGATAATGAGAAAACTACGGACGTTGGCGATCATGATGCACCGTTCGCTGCCTGGCAGGCGTCGCGCTATTGGGCTATTCATACGATGCCGCATCTGATCGCTCCGCCTCTGGAATATAGGCGATTGTTTCAAGCGAACGTAGCAGCGCATCAATTTCAGTGGGCTTTAATCGCGTTGTTCCATCATTTGCTTCAAACGTCAGGCATGCTGAGCCATGCGGCGCTGGACAAATAACAAATTGGTGCATAGGCATCTTTTGTCCATCGCCAAAAATGGAATCTACGTAAGCAACCCTTCCTCTCCAATTTACTGCGTTAAATGGGCGTTCCCATTTAACGTTTCTGCCGTATCGTCCGCCTGAGTCCTCGTTGATAATAGTTTCCATAGGTGAAGTATATGAATGACATGTTGGAGAAGGAGGGCGAGGCGTATGCCGTGAAAACTGGCTGCGACTCCGTTCGATCTGGCTGGAATTTCTTTGCATAAGTTGCACAAGCATAGGTTCTGCTCGTCCTGAGCTTATCGAAGGGCATTGCCTATGAAATCACTGGCTTCGACAGGCTCAGCCCGAACGGGTGGGAACTGTTTGTGTGTTCTGCATCTTGTCAGCCGGCTTCGTTAAAAGATAATGGAATAAATGTCCGTGTTAGAATACCCATTTTGCAGGATATTGAATTATTCACGAAATATGTATTTTGTGGAAGCCATATGTTCAATGGAATGAAATGCTGCTTTTTCGACAGCAGGTCGCGCGGGGAAAGGTCGGCGGAGCAGACTTTTTCTGGCAAGCCCGGTAAGCGGCCAAGGCTGCATGATTCCGCAATGCCGTAGAATTCGCCCGGTTTGCGCGAGCGCTCATGCTTCTGGGTCGCCAGAAAGTTCACTTGCCGCCGATTGGGCGCAAACATAAGCCGACGGGCAGTATGGGACATACTGCTTTATGGTCTGGCGTGCTGGGAGATCCGCCATGATTTTTGAGCCTGACGAAACCGATCATCGGCGTCGCAAGGAAACCGGGCAAATCCGCGAGGGCATTGCGCAACGCATTTCGGCATTTGTCAGTAGCGATGGGGAGAGCGCTACGCCCTTGCCCGGCCTGAGCTTTGCACGGGTCAGGCAACCGACGACGCCGACCTCCTATTTGTATGAACCCAGCATTTCGATGATCATTCGCGGCAGGAAGCGCGTTCAGCTTGGCGGAACCACCTATATCTACGACGAATCCCGTTTTCTGTTGACGGCGGTCAATCTCCCGACGACGACCGAGGTATTGGAGGCCAGCGCGAAAGCGCCATACGTTTCATTGCTGCTGAGACTGGACCTTCAGGCTGCCCGGCAGATGATTGCCGATGTGGATATGCATGCATCGAGCGCGCCAGCAGGCGGGCCAGCAATGGCAACAGGCCCTGCCAGCATCGAACTGTTCGATGCCGTCGCGCGGCTGGTCGGTCTGCTCGATAATCCCAGGGAGCTTCTCTATTTGGGTGCGTTGATCCAGCGGGAGATCATCTACCGGATTCTTACAAGCTGCGCAGGCGCTCGTTTTCGAGAGACGGTTCTGCTTGGCACACAAAGCCAGAGGACGGCCAAAGCGATTGCCTGGCTGCGGGAGAACTTCGCGCAGCCGCTAAGGGTTGAGGATTTGGCGGGAATGGCCGGCATGGGCGTGTCCACGCTGCATCATCATTTCCGGGCCATGACTTCGATGAGTCCTTTGCAATATCAGAAACACCTTCGGCTGCACGAAGCCCGCCGGATTCTGCTTGGAGAAAATGTTGACGCCGTGACCGCCGCGCTGCGCGTCGGCTACGAAAGCGCGTCGCAGTTCAACCGTGAGTATCGGCGCATGTTCGGCGCTCCGCCCATTCGTGATGTGGCGCCATTGCGGACGATTGCGGCGGCGCGCGGCTGATTTTGTGCCTTTCTGCCCTGTCGGGTCCCGGGAAAAGAGGCTTGGGCGACGCTTCCGCATGCGCCGCCCCTCGGGGATAAAGATGCAGGTTTTTTACAGTTGAATCGGGGGCTATAGCCGTCCGCCATCGGCTGACCATGTGCTCCCGGAGACGAAGCTGCTCGCGCCTTCCGCCAAGGTGACATAGAGCGGAGCCATTTCCACTGGATGTCCCATGCGCCCCAAAGGGGTCGAGGCGTTGAGCGCTTCGACGTTGTTGGCGGGTGCGCCGAAGTAGATTTGCATCGGCGTCCAGATTGGGCCGGGGGCGACGCCATTCACCCGAATGCCACGTTTGGCGACCTGCTTGGCGAGGGCGCTGGTAAAGGCGCGGATCGCGGCTTTCGTGGAGCTGTAGTCGAGGAAGGCATCCGCGGGGTCGAAGGCGGTCACTGAACTCGTGAACACGATACTGCTTCCCGGTTTCATGACCGCGATGGCGGCCTTCGACAGCCAGAACGGCGCGTACAGGTTGGTCTTTATCGTTTGGTCGAATTTCTCGCTCGGATGCTCAAGGATGTCGGGTAGAAACCAGCCGTAGCCAGCGTTGTTGACGAGGATGTCCAGGCCGCCAAGCTCGCTTTCCGCCTTGGCCACGAGACTTCGGCAGAATTCTTCGCTACGCAGGCCGCCGGGGATTGCGATCGCTTTGCGGCCTTCGCGGCGGATGATGTTGATTACCTCTACAGCATCCGGTTCTTCCTGCGGCAGGTAGTTGATGGCAATGTCAGCGCCTTCACGGGCATAGGCGATCGCAACGGCCCGCCCGATGCCGGAATCTCCGCCGGTGATCAGGGCGCGGCGGCCAGCGAGACGCCCGCTTCCGCGATAGTTTGTTTCTCCGCAGTCTGGCTTGGGCGTCATTTCGCGTTGAAGTCCAGGCCAGGCTTGCGTCTGCGGCGGTTGATTGTTCGGGAACACGGTACGCGGATCGCGGATCGGCTGGGGAGCGCCCGGAGATTGCGCTGCGGCGCTTCCCGCCGATGCGGACAGGGAGACTGCCGCCAACCCGGCAATGGCTGCGCCCTTGACCACGGAGCGGCGGTTTGTATCAACGTTGTTTTCGACGCTTGAATCAATTGATGCTGTTTTTTCAGTCATCTCGGTTCTCCTTTTTTGTCAGAGCTTCCAGCATCACCGGGATACACATCGAGGCGTGAGCCTGATTCTTCCCAATCCTTGCCTGATCGTCTTGAAGTTAGAGCGACTTCGGTTCAAATATTTACACTCGATCCAGGAAAATCAGCTCAGCTTGCCGAACATGGCGTGAATACTTGAACCGAAGCTGCCCTAAGCCGGAGCCGACGAAAATTCCGCCTTGATTTGTACGGCAGTTCGCCGCATGATTGCGCCGGGAGGATAAACTCATGCCCGCAGTCATCTCTACCGCCCGTCTCGAAGCCCGGATCAGTACCGACCTGCATTCGATGCTCAAGCGCGCCGCCGAGCTTCAGGGGCGCACTATGACCGATTTCGTTGTGGCCGCCGTTCAAGACGCCGCCCAGCGCGCCATTGAGCAGGCCGAAGTCATCCGCCTGTCTTTGGCCGATCAGGAGTGTTTTGCCCAAGCCTTGCTCTCGCCGCCGCCGCCGTCGCCTGCCTTGAAACGCGCCTTTGCCCGCCGCGGCAAGCTCTTGCGCACTGAATGAGCCGCGCGCCGTTCCAGCTTGCGCCGCTCGATGCTGCGCATGACCGTGCCGGGTTCAATAGCGATTCGGATCCGCTGAATCGTTACCTGCGCGAGCAAGCCACCCAGGACATTCGCCGTCGCGTAGCCGCCTGTTTCGTAGCCTTGGCGGACGGGCAGCGCATCGCTGCTTACTACACCTTGGCATCGGCAAGCCCGCTGTTGACCGATCTTCCGGCCAGCAGCGGCAAGAAGCTGCCGCGCTATCCGACCGTGCCTGCCGTTCGTATGGGCCGCTTGGCTGTCGATCAGGCATTCAAGGGGCAAGGTCTTGGCGGTGCGCTGCTAGCCGATGCGCTCGACCGTGCTGTTCGTTCGGAGATTGCCGCCTTCGCCCTGATGGTGGACGCCAAGGACGAGGCGGCAGCGGCTTT
>JAIRWW010000274.1 GCA_031268685.1 Azoarcus sp. | reverse complement strand
GTTGATGCTCGAATACGGCGGCGGCGGCCATGAAGCGGCGGGCACCTGCCAGATTGCCAACACGCAGGCAAAAAAAGTGCTCGGAGAGCTGATCGCGCGAATCAACGCTGACGGTTGATACGGGCCGGGCCGGCGCAATCTTCGCCATTCATGGCGAATTCGCGCGCCGCATGCTTGCGCAAGGCGTGAAATTTTCCGTTTTGCTGCAAAACCAGCCCATTTTCCAATATTATGGATAAAACGTTTTCGATAGATTTACTCTATGATGCGAATTTCAATTGCCAATTGGCATCGCACATAGATTGCGGGATATGATCCATCCAACGCTGCAACAAGCGGAGTTCTCGCAATTTGGCATAAGCCCCCGTCAATCAACTGCAAGGAGTCATCCCCATGAGCAATTCCCTCATCAACACACAAGTTCTCCCATTCAAGGCCCAGGCATACCAGAACGGTAAATTCTTTGAGGTAACGGAGGCCAGCATCAAGGGCAAATGGGCAGTGTTCTTTTTCTACCCAGCCGATTTCACCTTCGTCTGCCCGACCGAACTGGGCGATCTGGCCGACAACTACGCCGAATTCAAAAAGCTCGGCGTGGAAATCTACGGTGTTTCCACCGACACGCATTTCACCCACAAGGCGTGGCACGACGCTTCCGAGACGATCAAGAAGATCGAATACCCGCTGGTTGGCGATCCCACCCATGTCATCAGCAAAAATTTCGGTGTCTACATCGAAGAAGCCGGTGTCGATGAACGTGGCACCTTCGTGGTCGATCCAAACGGCAATATCCAGATCATCGAGATCAATGCGGGCAATATCGGTCGCAATGCCCAGGAATTGCTGCGCAAGGTGAAGGCCGCGCAATACGTTGCCGCCCATCCGAACGAAGTCTGCCCAGCCAAGTGGAAAGAAGGCGACAAAACACTAGCGCCGTCAATCGACCTCGTCGGCAAAATCTGATCTTTTGCAGTCATCGCCTGACCGGACGCATTCTTTCGGCGTCCGGCCAAGCCGCTCCGCAGCCGGCCCGGGGCCGGCTGTTTTTTTGCCCATTGGGCCGGAATTATGCCGATCATGATATACCGGTAATTCGGTATCGTATTCCATCTCGTCCATCGCTTAATCATTTCGCCATTTACCGCAAGGAGTTTCCCATGCTCGACGACAACATCAAGACACAGTTGCAGGCCTACCTGGAAAAGGTCACACGGCCCATCGAACTGGTGGCTTCGCTCGACAACAGCGAAAAATCCCGCGAATTGCGCGAACTGGTGCACGAAATCGCCGCACTTTCCGACAAGCTGAGTGTGCGCGAAGATGGCCAATTCTCACGCCGCCCGGCCTTCGGCGTCGCCCAGGCGGGCCAAGCGCCGCGCATCCATTTCGCGGGCCTGCCGCTCGGGCATGAATTCACCTCGCTGATTCTCGCCCTGTTACAGACCGGAGGCCATCCGCCAAAGGCCGATCCAGAAATCATCGAACAAATCCGCGCGCTCGAAGGCGAATTCCATTTCGAGACTTATATTTCGCTCTCCTGCCACAACTGCCCGGACGTAGTGCAGGCGCTCAACCTCATGGCCGTATTCAATCCTGGCGTGAGCCACACCATGATCGACGGCGCGCTTTTCCAGGACGAAGTAGAAAAACGCCAGATCATGGCTGTGCCAACCGTTTTCCTCAACGGACAGCCCTTCGATCAGGGCCGGATGGAATTGGGGGAAATCCTCGCCAAGGTCGATAGCGGCGCGGCAGCGCGTGATGCCAAGAAACTCTCGGCGAAAGAAGCGTTCGATGTGCTCGTCGTCGGCGCGGGGCCAGCTGGTTCGGCAGCGGCAATCTATGCCGCGCGCAAGGGTATCCGCACAGGCATTGTCGCCGAACGCTTCGGCGGCCAGGTGCTCGACACACTGGCGATCGAAAACTTTATCTCGATCAAGGAAACCGAAGGGCCGAAACTCGCCGCAGCGCTCGAAGAACACGTCCGCCAATATGGCGTCGACGTGATGAGTCTGCAAAAAGTCGCCCGCATCCTGCCCGCCGAAGCTGGAAAGCTCGCCGAAATTCATCTGGAAAACGGCGGCGTCCTCAAGACGAAAGCCGTCATTCTCGCTACCGGCGCACGCTGGCGCGAAATGAACGTGCCCGGCGAAAAAGAATTTCGCGCAAAGGGCGTGGCCTACTGCCCGCACTGCGATGGCCCCTTGTTCAAGGGCAAGCGCGTAGCTGTGATCGGCGGCGGCAATTCAGGCGTGGAAGCGGCCATAGACCTGGCGGGCGTGGTGGCGCATGTCACGCTGCTCGAATTCGGCGAAACGCTGCGCGCCGATGCCGTGTTGCAAAACAAACTCGCCAGCCTGCCCAACGTAAGCATCATCAAGAGCGCGCAGACCACTGAAGTCAGCGGCACGGACAAAGTCAACGGCCTTATCTATAAAAACCGCGTCTCGGGCGAAACGCAACGCCTTGATCTCGAAGGCATCTTCGTGCAGATCGGTTTGCTGCCCAACACCGATTTCGCCAAAGGCACGGTGGATCTTACGCAGTCCGGCGAAATCATCATCGATGTGCGCGGCCAGACTTCTGTGCCCGGCATCTTCGCCGCGGGCGACTGCACGACGGTTCCGTACAAACAGATCATCATCGCCATGGGCGAGGGGGCAAAAGCCAGCCTGTCAGCCTTCGACTATCTGATACGGACTTCGAGCTGAAACCGGGCAACGCCGCAGTCTGGGCGGCGGAAGATTGTGGCCAGCGCGGCGCATCGCGCTGGCCTCAATCCCCTGTCTTCAGCCTGCCACGGATTCCAGCCAATGGCGGGCCAGCTCAGCCATGCGGTTAGCGAAACCCCATTCGTTGTCGAACCATACAAAAAGATTCACCATGCGCGGCCCGCAAGCGCGGGTCTGGCCGCCATCGATGATGGCCGAATGCGGGTCATGGTTGAAGTCTATAGAAGCGTGCGGCGCGTCCGACCAGTCTACGATGCCCGCGTAAAGACCCTTGGCGGCCTCGCGCAGTAAGTCGTTGATGCGCCCGGCGGCGATGTCTTCCTTCAAGACGAGCACCATGTCGATGGCCGAGACGTTGTGTGTCGGCACCCGGATCGCCTTGGCTTCGACTCGCCCGGCAAGCCCTGGCAAAAGGCGTTCGACGCCGCGCGCCAACCCCGTTGCCACAGGGATTATGGATTGCATCGCCGAGCGGGTTCGGGCGAGTTCCTTGTGATGGTAGCCATCTATGAGCGGCTGATCGTTCATCGCCGAGTGCAGAGTGGTGAGCAGCACCCGTTCAAGGCCGAACTCGCCTTGCAACAAGGCAAGCACAGGAACAACAGCATTGGTCGTACATGAGGCGGCGGAAACCAGCCTGGCGCGCAGATCGAGCCTGTCGTGGGTAACCCCATAGACCACGGTAGCGTCGACGTCGTGTGCATGCGCGCCGGGGTTGGAAAGCAGCAGACGTTGACAGCCTGCGTCGATGAAACGCTGCAACTGCGCGCGCTCGCCATAACAGCCCGAGCATTCGACGAGCAGGTCGGGGGCGAGTGCGCGCCAGACGGGGTTTTCGGGCGTGGCGGTATGAGTGATGGCAATCGGGCGGCCATCGAGGATGAGCGTGTCGCCGCCGTGACAAGCAACCTGGCCGGGGAAGCGGCCATGAGTGGAATCGAACCGGGTGAGGTGGGCGATACTGGCGAGGTCGGCAGGTTCGTTGATCGCCACGACCTGGAGGCGGTCAGCAAGCCCGGCCTCGTGGATGGCGCGCACGAAACAACGGCCAATACGGCCATAGCCGTTGACTGCAATGCGGAATGTGGCGGAAGACGCGGAAGCTGATGAGGTCAAGGCTGTCATCAGGCTGTCTGGCAACGCTC
>JAIRWW010000242.1 GCA_031268685.1 Azoarcus sp. | reverse complement strand
CATGCCGATATGCGAGTTTCCCGCCAGGCGCCTGCCGCCGCGCTTTCTTTCGACGACTGCCTCTGCGCCGATCATCCCCGCCTGCGCCATATGTGGAGCGCCCTGCACGGCGGCAAACGTCTCGGCAAGGATGAGCGCGCCGCTTTGCAGGCCGGTTTCGACGCCCTGCTCGCCCGCTCCCGCGCCGCCGCCGCAAGCCGCCGGGCCGCGCTGCCTGTGCCGGCCTTTCCGCCCGAGTTACCCGTATCCGCCCGCCGGGAAGAAATTGCCGCAGTGCTCGCCGCCAAGCAGACCATCATCGTTTGCGGCGAAACCGGCTCTGGCAAAACTACGCAAATCCCAAAGATTTGCCTCGCTCTTGGGCGCGGCGCGGCGGGTTTGATTGGGCACACGCAACCGCGCCGTCTGGCGGCGCGGGCGACTGCCGCGCGCATCGCGCAGGAACTCGGCAGCCCGCTCGGGCAGGCGGTCGGTTACAAAATCCGTTTCACTGACCGCGTTGGCGCCGGAAGCTATATCAAGCTGATGACGGATGGTATTTTGCTCGCCGAAACGCAGGGCGATCCGCAGCTCTCCAGTTACGACACGCTGATTATCGACGAGGCGCATGAACGCAGCCTGAATATCGACTTCCTGCTCGGTTATCTCAAAACGCTGTTGCCGCGCCGGCCCGATCTCAAGCTCATCATTACTTCGGCCACGCTCGACGCCGGGCGCTTCGCCCGCCATTTCGCCGATGCGGACGGAAATGATGCGCCGGTCGTCGAAGTCTCCGGCAGGCTCTACCCTATTGAGGTGCATTACCGCCCGGTTATGGAGGAAGGCGACGGCAACGGCGGCGACGGCGGCGGCACGCGCGCGGACAAGAGAAGCGGGGAACGCGGCGATGCGGCAAGCCGCCGCGATCTTTACGATGCGCTGGCCGGGGCCGTCGATGAGGCGCAGCGCCATGGCCCCGGCGATGTGCTGGTGTTCCTGCCCGGCGAGCGCGAAATCCGCGAGGCCGCCGAAACACTGTGCAAGGCCAGACTGTTGTCCGGCAGCGAGATTCTGCCGCTTTTCGCGCGCCAGTCGGCACAGGAACAGGCGCGGGTATTCGCGCCGTCCAGCGGGCGGCGGGTGGTGCTTGCGACTAATGTGGCCGAAACTTCGCTCACGGTGCCGGGGGTGCGGTATGTGGTCGATACCGGGCTGGCCCGCGTCAAACGTTATTCGCCGCGCAATAAGGTGGAGCAATTACGGGTCGAAAAAATTTCGCAGGCATCGGCCAGCCAGCGCGCCGGGCGTTGCGGACGGGTGATGGACGGTATTTGCTTCCGGCTCTATGACGAAGATGATTTCACGCGCCGCCCCGCCCATACCGATCCCGAAATTCTGCGTTCGTCGCTGGCCGGGGTGATCCTGCGCATGAAGGCGCTCGGGCTTGGGGCGGTCGAAGCTTTCCCTTTCATTGATCCGCCGGGTTCGCGTCTGATAGGCGACGGGTATGCGTTGCTGGCTGAACTGGGCGCGATTGGCGACGAGGACATTGAGGCCGCGCGCACACTGACGCCCATTGGGCGCGAGTTGGCGAAGTTGCCGCTCGATCCGCGCATCGGCCGCATGATGCTCGCGGCGCGCGAACGCGGCGCGCTCGCTGAAGTGCTGGCCATCGCCGCCGCGCTCTCGGTGCAAGACCCGCGCGAACGCCCGCAGGACAAGCCCGGCGCGGCGGATCAGGCGCATGCGAAGTTCCGTGGCGAGGAAGGGGAGCGGAATTCCGAATTCCTCTGGCATTGGCATCTCTGGAAGGCATGGGGCGAAACGCAGCGCCATGAATCCGGCAACCAGCAGAAGCAATGGTGCCGCAAGCATTTTCTTTCATACCTGCGTATGCGCGAGTGGCGCGATGTGCATTCGCAATTGCACACGCTGTGCGTAGAACATGGCTGGAAAATCAACACTGTCCCGGCTAATTACGAGGCTATTCATAAATCGCTGCTCGCCGGGCTGCTTGGCAATATAGGCTGCAAAACGGAAGAAGCGGCAGGCCCGCAAGCGGGGAGTTATCTTGGCGCGCGAGGCATCCGCTTCTGGCCGCATCCGGGTTCGATGCTGGCGAAAAAAGCGGGTAAATGGATTATTGCTGCCGAACAGGTCGATACTTCGCGCCTTTTCGGTAGATGCCTTGCCCGCATCGAGCCGGAATGGGTAGAAGAAACCGGCGGCCATCTGATACGGCGGCAAGTGTTTGAGCCGCATTGGTCGAAAAGCGCTGGCAGCGTGCGCGCATGGGAGCGCGGTACGCTCTATGGCCTGACGATCTGGCCGCGCCGGGGCGTTTCTTACCGCGATACTGATCCGGCGCTGTGCCGCGCGCTTTTCATCCGCGAAGGATTGGTCGAGGGCGAAATCGCCGAAGGCCCTGCGCGGGCTATGGGTTTTCTCAGCCACAACAGAAAACTCGTGGCGGATATCGAGCGGCTGGAGCATAAAATCCGCCGCCCCGATGTGCTCGTCGATGAGACTTTGATCGAAGCTTTCTACGACAGCAAGATTCCCCCGGACATTGCCGACCTCGCCGCCTTTGAGCATTGGCGGCGGCAGGCGGAAAAAAGCGCGCCCCGCCTTCTTTATCTTTCGCGCGAACAACTGATGCGCCATGAAGCAGAAGGCGTAACCAGCGAACGCTTTCCGCCTGTGTTTGATGTGCTCGGGCAAAAGTTGAGGCTCGATTATCGCCACGCACCCGGCGAAAGCGATGACGGCATCAGCCTCACCGTGCCGCTGGCGATGCTCAATCAGATACCTGTGCAGCGTTGCGAATGGCTGGCGCCGGGGCTGCTGGAAGAAAAAGTGATGGCGCTTATGAAAACCACGCCGCAAAAAATCCGCCATCGCTTGCAGCCGCTCGCCGAAAGTTCGGCGGCTTTTATGGCCGCATTCGAGGCGGGCGAATTCGACAGCGACGGCCCGTTTCTCAAGGCGCTCCAGCACTTCGTTGAAGAGCGCGTCCATCTCAAGCTGCCGCTGGAGAGTTTCCGCCCGGAAAATCTTCCGCCGCACTGTTTTATGAATTTCCGCGTCATCGATGAGCATGGCCGACTGCTCGGCCAGTCGCGCCAATTGAGTGAGTTGCGCTCGAAACTGAAGGAACAGGTCGCGGCGCGTTTTGAGACGGCGGCAATCGAAAGCGGCCCGCAAGGCGGCAAACGCGGCAGCAAACACGGCGAAGCGCTTTCCGGAAACGATGCGCTCACGGACAGCGGCGCAGCCCAGTTCGCGGGTCTGACTGCATGGACTTTCGGCGTCTTGCCCGAATTGATCGAACTGCGGATTGGCGGGCGCGAAGCAATTGGTTTTCCCGCGCTCCACGACGACGGCGGCAGCGTGTCGATCCGCCCATGCGACACGCCCGAAGAGGCGGCGCGCATGCACCGCCGCGGTATGGCGCGGTTATTCGCTCTTGCGCTCAAGGATCAGGTAAAAGCTGTCGAACGCTTGCCGGGGCTGCGCGAACTTGCTTTGCAATACCGCGATTCCGGCACGGAATCCGAACTCAAGGCAAGGCTCGTCGATGCGGCGCTGGCGCGTTGCTGCCTGGGCGATCCCCTGCCCGCCGATGCCGGATCATTCGCCCGCCGCAGCCAGGAAGCCCGTCCGCGCATTGTGCTGGTGGCGCAAGAATATATGCGCCTTGCCGCGCAGCTGGCGGCGGAAAACGCTGTGCTTCAAAAACGCCTCTCTACGCTCAACAAGGTTTTCCCCGAAGCCGTGGCCGATGTGCGCGCGCAAATCGCCGCGCTTCTGCCCGCCGACTTTATGCTCGTTTTTGATTGGGAGCGTCTGGCCCATTTCCCGCGCTATCTGAAAGCCGCCGCGCTCCGGCTCGAAAAGCTGCGCGAAGACCCCGCCCGCGACGCAAAATCCATGGCGGAATGGAAATCGCTGGCACAAGCCTGGGAGCGAGAAACCGCCGCCCGCCGCCGCGCGGGCGTCAACGACCCCGAACTGGATGCCTTCCGCTGGCTGCTGGAGGAACTGCGCGTGGGGCTTTACGCACAAGCGCTTAAAACGCCAATGCCGGTATCGGTGAAACGTTTGCAGAAGATTTGGGAAGGGCGGTCGAGAT
>JAIRWW010000233.1 GCA_031268685.1 Azoarcus sp. | reverse complement strand
GGTGCGCTGATGTTTGCGCTGGCCAGATTCACTGTGCCGCCGATGTCCAGCATCGTTATGCCTTCGTCGATGGTGGGGGTCGGGAAGAAGTTCAGACTGCGCTTCTCGAAGCTGAAGTCGCCGGCAATTCTTGCGGATTTCGCGCTGGCGGTAACATTCAGCGTATCGAAGCGGTAGCTTGTAATAGCCGCGCCAGATACGTCGAGCGTCCGCCCGCCATGCAAGTCGATGCTGCCGAAGTGAACTTCGGTGTCCAGCGTGCCGCTCGTTCTCAATTCGGTATTCTGCGCACTCGCATCGAGCTTATCTACTTCGACGATGAGCGCGCCGTTATTGCGGGTCAGGCTGATACTCGGCGCGGCCAGCGCATGGGCGAAGAAACTTGCCGAACCGTCCGCTCCCTCCGCACCACCGTCCCCGCCGCTGCCTGGAATAGCGCCGACTCCAGCGGTACCGGTTGCGCCTTGATTGCCGCCGGTGTTTTTCCCCCCGCTTGCGATGGTGATGTTGCCCGTCTTCACGTGCATGGCATCCAGTTTCAGCATTACGTCGCCGCCTTTTCCGCCAAGGCCGCCATTGCCGCCGTTACCGCCACGGTCGTTGGTGCCCGAAAAGGTTCCGCCGTTGCTGTCGCCGCCATTGCCGCCATTGCCGCCGCTGCCGCCAAGGCCACCAGCCAGGTTTATTGTTCCTGTCTCGCTCGCGGAAAGCGTCAGACTTACGCCGCCGCCAGCGCCGCCGCTGCCGCCCGCCGCGGCGTTGCCGCCAGAGCCGTCGCCGTCATCCGGGCCGCCGATGCCGCCGATGCCGCCATTGCCGCCGTTGCCGCCGCTCAGGGCGATATTGCCGGACGAGAGCGCATTACTTAATGTCAGCGCGGCAGAGCCGCCGCCGCCGCCGCCGCCGCCCGCACCGCCTACGCCGCCTCCACAGGCGGATGCGCTAGGGCATGGAATGGGAGCAGGGCTGGACGGCGATCCATTGCTGTTGCCGCCGTTGCCGCCGTCACCGGCATTGCCGCCGTTGCCGCCCGTAAGACGGATTGCGCCGGGTGCGATGTCGTTCTCGGATGCGATATCGTTGCCGCCGCCGCCGCCGCCGCCGCCACCTCCTCCTCCGCCGCCGCCCGCATGTGTAACGCTGTTCGCCGTGCCCGCCTCACCGCCGGTGCCGGAGGTGCCGCCGCCGCCAGTTACCGCCGCGCCGTCCGTTCCTGGATTTCCGGCGCTATGTTCGGAGCCGCCACTGCCGGACGCGCCTGCGCTGCCTCCAGAATGCGATGTGTATGCGCCGCTGCCGCCAGCAGTCGCAGCGCCCGCGCTAAGGCCAGATGATCCTTCATTGCCGCCGCCGCCGCCCGTGCCGCCTGTGCCGCCTGCGCCGCCTATGAGTGTGTAATCCGCCGCCATGGCGGAAACCGCAAAGGCAAATGCTAATATCAGCAGTATTTGCCTAATTACGATGGCTCCGCACTTTGAAAATAGACAATGCGGTATTTTTGCGAGAGTGTGGAAATTGTGCATGTTGTTTCCTTGCAGAAAAGCTCTATACAATTTCCCAATCCGCTCGGATTTGTCTTGTCGAATTTACTGACTTTATGGACAATGCTATTCGACAAGCTCATGGCGAACTGATTTGTTCGGAGCTTTCCCGGAAATGCCTCTGCGTCAAGCAGAAGGCTGCACTTATTATCTCAATCTGACGTTTTTTATAATGTGACCCATTTCTTCACTTTCATGGCTTTCGATAGATTTTCTATATTCCGGCGCCCATACTCGTAAGCCGCAGCAGGCCCCTGCCATTTCTGCAAATCATATAGCTGCATTGAAAGCAGGTTTGTTATTACTAATCCATCGGTCACAGCATTTGAAAGACAAATATTTTCTCGCCACAACAAATACCATTCCGCACTTTGTTTTCAACAATTTGGTAATGGCAATTCAAATAACTAAAAAAACAAAGGGAAACCAGTCTTTTTTGGCATACTCCAGTCTATGGAAGCTCTGTACAATTTCGTTCGTCCCTGGTTTGTCGAAGGGCATTTTCCATGGAGTCAAGGGCAGCGGCTGGTTCGGCCCGAACGGATGAAATTTGTTCAACGCTTCCCAAGCACGCCCCAGCGATCCCCCGCCGCACTGATATGACACCCGCCAGAAACACTTCTCTCTCTCGTTCAGCGCGTTCAGTGCTTTAATTGCATCCTTTCACAGAAATCTACGTAAATGGACATCCATCAATACATGCACACCCTTGGCCGCCAGGCTCGCGCCGCCTCGCGCCTGATTGCGGCAGCTTCGACCAAAGCCAAGAACACAGCCCTCACTGCGATGGCGTCCGAGATCCGCAAGCGCCGCGCCGCGCTCATCGCTGCCAACGGCAAGGATCTCGCCGCGGCGCGCGCGGCGGGCATCGACCAAGCCATGCTCGACCGCCTGACTCTGACCGAAAAGGGCGTCGATTCTATGGCCGCCGGGCTGGAACAAGTCGCCGCGCTGCCCGATCCTGTCGGTGAAATCAGCGATGTGCGTCAACGCCCATCGGGTATTCAAGTCGGCAAGATGCGGGTGCCGCTGGGTGTAATCGGCATCATCTACGAGGCCCGGCCCAATGTCACTGCCGACGCTGCCGCGCTCTGCCTGAAGGCGGGCAATGCCGCAATCCTGCGCGGCGGCAGCGAGGCAATTGAGTGCAACCGCCAGATCGCCACTTGCGTCCACGCCGGACTCGGAGCGGCGAAGCTGCCCAAGAGCGCGATACAGGTGGTCAATACCACAGACCGCGCCGCCGTCGGCGAACTCATCACTATGCCGGAGTACGTAGATATCATCGTCCCGAGAGGCGGTAAGGGGTTGATTGCCCGTATTTCCAGCGAATCGCGGGTACCGGTCATTAAGCATCTTGATGGCAATTGCCATATCTACATCGATGATGAAGCCGATCCCGCCAAGATCGTGCCTATAGTCGAGAACGCTAAAACGCAGCGCTATGGCACCTGCAATACCGCCGAAACTCTGCTGGTGGCATGCCATGCGGCCAAATCGGCGCTGCCTGCCGTAGCTGCCATGCTGGCGGCGAAAGGCGTGGAAATGCGCTGTTGCGCGAAGTCACTGGCGCTCCTTAGCGCGGCGAAAATCGCTAACGCAAAGCTCGTTTCTGCGAGCGAGGAAGACTGGCACGAGGAATTCCTGGCTCCCATCATTGCTATAAAGATCGTCTCCGGACTCGACGAGGCCATTGCCCATATCAATGCTTACAGTTCGGCGCACACCGAAGCTATCATCACCGAGAATCATTCCAACGCCATGCGCTTTCTGCGCGAGGTGGATTCTTCTTCGGTCATGGTCAATGCTTCGACTCGTTTCGCCGATGGTTTTGAATATGGTCTCGGCGCGGAAATCGGCATCTCAACCAACAAAATCCATGCGCGCGGCCCGGTCGGCCTTGAAGGCTTGACCAGCCAGAAATGGATTGTGTTCGGCAACGGCGAAATCCGGAGTTGAAACTCCCAGGAAGTTCTGAATGCTTCCGTTGTTTGGGATGCTCTGGGCGATTCCGTTCGCCCTGAAGCTCTGTCGAAGGGCATTCTTCAATGGGATCAGGGCTTCGACAAGCTCAGCCCGAACGGATTGGAGCTTACTGGATGGGAACTGACCGGGTAGGAACTAACCAGATGGGAACTACCCGGATAGGAACTGACTGGATGGAAACTAACCGTACCGGAATTGTCCGGACGGATATTGCCCTGAGTTTCTTTTGATTCCGGCGACGGTTCACCTGCCGCCGCCGCCGGGATCGAAGGCATCCCGCACGGCGTCGGCGAGCAGGTTGGCCGAGAGCACGAGTATGAACATGAAGACGAAGGCCGAAATCAGCGACCACCATATGATCGGTTCGCGGGCAAGTTCGGCGCGCGCCGCGTTGATCATGCCGCCGAAGCTGACCGTGCCCGGATCGACGCCGATTCCGACGTAGGAGAGTACGGCTTCGGCCAGCACAAGGCCGGAGAAGTCCAGTACGACGCTTATCAGCACTATGTGCATGACGTTGGGCAGGATGTGCCGCCGCAGGATGGCTGCGGTGGAAGCGCCGAAGGCGCGCGCTGCCTGGACGTAGTCGAGTTCGCGCAGTTTGAGGGTTTCGCCGCGCAGCAGGCGGCACAGGCCCGTCCAGCTGGTGATGCCGAGGATGGCGCACAGGGCGAGCAGGCGCGCGTCCGCGCGTTGGGCGGCGGTGTCGAACCATTGCGGGTGGGTGTCGATGGCGACTTGCATCATCAGTACCGAGGCGGCAATGAGAAGTACGGAAGGGATGGCGTTGAGGACGGTATAGAGATATTGGACGGCATCGTCGACCCAGCCGCCCAGGTAGCCCGCGGCGATGCCGAGCGCAATGGCGAAAGGCAGCATGATGAGTGTGGTCAGGGTGCCGATGACGAGTCCTGTGCGTATGCTTTTCAGCGACAGGTAGAGAACGTCCTGCCCGACTTTGTCGGTGCCGAGCAGGTGGTAATGCGGGGCCAGCGCTATGCCCGCCGCTACGAACAGTACGACTAGAAAAGTAGTGATGAGTACCGCGCGCCAGGCGAGTGTGGTGCGCCCGGAAAGAATCCGGCGGGCTGCGGCGCTCAGGCGGCAGCGCTGGTTGTGCGCGACGACCGCCGCGGAGAGCGCCAGCAGCAGCAGTCCGCTAACGTACAGGGCGGCAAACGGCGTCCAGGCAAGCCGCCAGGCGACATCGGCCAGCATGGAGTCTCCTGCTTGCAGGTGGCGCGCGCCGTGGGTCAGGCGGGGATAGATCCGCTCTTGCCCGCCGCCAGACCGCTCCACGGTTTCGCGCTGGAAAAGTTCGCGCGCAAAAGGGGCGGAATAGGTTTTTTCGGTTTGCTGGCGCAGGGGAGCGAGCAGGGCATCGAGCGCACTCAGGACGTCGGCGGCGTAGCGGGGTTTCGCCGCGGCGCTTTCTTCCGGCCCCGGCGGCAGGGCTTCGCGGTAGTGCAGGCTGTCTAGAAAGCCGATGACGCCGAAGACCAGAAGTACGCTTGCCGCCGCCATGGCGGCGGGCCGCCGCCCGACCCGCCGCCAGGCTTCGCGGGAAGGTGCATGGTTTCCGGCCCGCAGGGCCAGGGCCAGCGCACTCAGGATGAGAACGAAGACGAGCAGATCGGTAAACAGCAGGACGGGTTGGATGTTCATTGCGCGCTAGCCCAGCCTGACGCGCGGATCGACCACGGTATAGGAGATGTCGGTCAGCACCAGGCCGACGATATAGAGCACCGAGCCGATGAAAACCATCGAGCGGACGACGGCGAAGTCTTGGCTGCGGATGGCGTCTATGGTGTAGCTGCCCAGCCCTGGCACGGCGAAGAAGGATTCCATCAGCAAGCTGCCAAGGAAAAGGGAGGGGATGACGACGACGACGCCGGTAAGGATGGGTATCAGGGCGTTCTTGAGTACATGCCGGAAAAGCACCGCGAGTTCCGAGAGTCCTTTGGCGCGGGCGGTGCGCACGTAGTCGCGCGATATTTCTTCGAGAAAGATGGTGCGATACCAGCGCGTGCCCGAGCCTAGCCCGGCAATGACGCCGATGAGCACCGGCAGGCCCAGGAAGCGCGCCATGTCGACGCCGCCAGCGTAGCCCGAGACGGGTACGAGCGCCCATGTTTTGGAGACGAGCCATTGTCCGCCGATGATGTAGAACATGCTGGAAACAGACATCATCGCTACACAGATGGTCACGCCCCAGAAATCGAGGGCGGTGGCGCGGAAAAAGACGAGCAGCAGGGCGAACACGATGGCGGCGGACAGGCTCAGGGCGAAGGTCGGCAGGGCAACGGCGAGCGAAGGCCCCATGCGGCTGCGTATTTCGCGCGCGATGTCGTGGCCGTCGCTGGCGCGGCCGAAGTCGAAGGTGAACATGCGCAGGGATTTGTCGACGAACAGGGTGCCGGTGAGTTTTTCCGCGCCCGCGCCCTCGGGGTTGTAGAACATGGGTTTGTCGTAGCCGCGTTCGGCTTTCCAGCGTTCGATGGCTTCGGGGGTGGTGTATTTCGCGCCGAGTTGCATGCGCGCGATGTCGTC
>JAIRWW010000171.1 GCA_031268685.1 Azoarcus sp. | reverse complement strand
AATGAAGGAAAAGAAGGCCCGCGTGGAAGACGCGCTGCACGCTACCCGCGCTGCGGTGGAAGAAGGCATTGTCCCCGGCGGCGGCGTGGCGCTCCTGCGCGCCCGCGCCAATGTGGAGAGCAAGCTGAAGGCCGACAACCACGACCAAGACGCCGGCATCAAGATCGTGCTGCGCGCCGTGGAACAGCCATTGCGCGAAATCGTCACCAATGCCGGTGTAGAACCTTCCGTAGTGGTCAATGAAGTCGTGAAGGGCAAGGGCAACTTCGGCTACAACGCCGCCACCGGCGAATACGGCGACCTGGTTGCGACCGGCGTGCTCGATCCCACCAAGGTGACGCGCTCCGCTCTGCAAAACGCCGCTTCCGTGGCCGGTCTTATCCTCACGACCGATGCCATGGTAGCCGAACTGGCGGAAGACAAACCCTCCCCCGCAATGCCTGGCGGAATGGGTGGAATGGGCGGAATGGGCGACATGGGAATGTAATTCCAATTCCACGACGCTTTTTCCAAACGAAAAACGGTCCCGCGCAAGTGGGACCGTTTTTTTTCGCGCCAAGCTTTCCGCTCGGTGGAAAGGATAACCGCCCAAAACGGCCAGCCGCTTTTATTCACGGACGGGATATATATTCCATCAGCGCTTATATGCTTACACAGCTATTGACATGACTTTTTATTCGCATCTCTTATGAAGCCTCTCGATAAACTGCTTTCTTTTGCAATCATTGCGAGGGAATGCCATGTCTCACAAAGAGAATCCGACCGCAGCGCTCGATATCCCCAATCCGAAGCGGCGCTCGCTGCTGGTCGCCGCTGGCTCCGCCGCGCTGGCTGCGCCTTTGGCCGGATTTGGCGGGCGCGCCTGGGCACAGGCAGCGTCCAAGGCTACGCCGCTGACTTTCGCCTGGAGCCAGGTGTCTTTTTGCCTGACGCGGGGTGCGGTCGCTAAGGAGACCGGCATTTTTGAGAAGAACGGGCTGGACGTGACGCTTATCAATTATTCCGGCTCGAACGATCAATTGCTGGAATCGCTCTCGACCGGCAAGGCGGATGCGGCGGTCGGGATGATTTATCGCTGGCTGAAGCCGCTGGAATCCGGGTTCGATGTAAAAATCGTCGCTGGCGTGCACGGCGGATGCGTGCGGCTGATCGCTTATAAACCCACGGGTATTACCAAGCTGGAAGACCTGCGCGGCAAGGCTATCGGCGTTCCCGATCTGGCGCAGCCCGCCAAGCATTTTTTCTCTATTTATCTGAAACGCAACGGTATAGACCCGGAGCGTGATGTGACATGGAAAGCTTATCAGGCCGATTTGCTGGGGCTGGCAGCAGAGAAAGGCGAAATCCATGCCATCGCCTACAGTGATCCGACCCTGTACCGCATCGAGCGGGACACTAAGGGCGGCTTCATAAATCTGGCAGCCAATACCGATCCGCCCTATCAAGACAAGACCTGCTGCGTTATCGGCGTGGGCGGGCGGCTCGTCAAGAGCAACCGCCCCGCCGTGGCCGCGCTGGCGAAGTCGTTGGTCGAGGCGTATGACTGGACGAACGCGCATCAGGAAGAAGGCGCGAAGATTTTCCAGAAATACGCAGCCAATCTGACGGTGGAAGATTTGAAGCATCTTTACAAGCAGCTCACGATGCATGCGCACCCGGTTCATACGGATCTGCGCGACCAGCTAGCGTTTTTCGCGCAGGATTTTAAAAACCTCGGTGTGCTGAAACCAAGCACCGACCCCCAGAAATTTGCCGATCATATCTACGCTGGCGTGCTGTGAAACCCTGTATGGCAGGCGGCGGCGCACGAACCGCCCCGCCCGGCCATCGTAAGCAAGAAAGAGAGAATCCACCATGAGTGTCAGTGCCACGCTTGAGCGCTTGCCAGCAGAGCCGCGGCAGGAGTCGCCGGGCCAGGGTATTTCCATACTGAATCCGCACGGCGCGTCCAGTGCGCCCAGTGCGTCAGGTGCGCCGCAAGCATCGAGAATATCCGTCGCGGCGCATGCTGCGAACAGTCCGCTGGAAGGACGTTTCCGTTTTCATTGGTTCGGCCTGCTGACCGTCGCCGCCTGGTCTCTGCTCGGCGCAATCACTCTGGCGTGGCCGAACGCGCCCGCCGGTTTCGAGGACTGGGTTTATACCGCAGAGTTCGGCATCGCGGCCTTGGCTGTCGCGGCGCTGTTGGCCTTTTTCACAATCTCGGCAAGTATCCGGATTGGCTTCCTGCAAGGCGCCAACGCGCTTTTCCGCCACGGGGCGCCCTGGATTGCGGTGTCCGCCCTGCTCCTGACGCTGTGGGAAATTCTCACCGCTAAGACGGGCGCGCTGCCGCCGCCTTTTTTCGCTCCGCCGTCCAGCCTTATAGAAGTGTACGTCGGCGACTACGCGCGTTTGGCCGACAGCGCTTATAACTCGGTCAAGCTATTGCTTGAAGGCGTGGCATGGGGCGCGGCGGTTGGATTCACTATAGGCGTTTCAATAGGCTGGTCGCGCACAGTCAATTACTGGGTGCATCCGATACTGCGCTTTCTCGGCCCCCTGCCGCCCACGGCCTTGCTGCCAATCGCTTTTTTCTTTTTCCCGTCGAGCCATGCCGCTTCCGTCTTTCTTATCGCGCTGGCAACCGGGTTTCCGGTGGCGATACTGTCATGGTCGGGCGTGGCGGGCGTCAATAAAGCCTATTACGATGTGGCGCGCACTATGGGCGCTTCCGAATGCTTCCTGATCTTCCGCGTGGCTATTCCCGCCGCTCTGCCACAAGTCTTCGTCGGGCTTTTCATGGGTTTCGGCGCTTCTTTCGTGGTGCTGATCGTGGCCGAAATGATGGGCGTCAAATCCGGCTTGGGCTGGTATCTCACTTGGGCGCAAGGTTATGCCGCCTACGTCAATATGTATGGCGCGCTGATCGTTATGACCATTATTTTTTCCAGCCTTATTTCGCTGCTTTTCACCGTGCGCGACCGCGTACTCGTCTGGCAAAAGGGAATCGTCAAATGGTAGGGGCCACCGCAAAAAAACCGCTTCCCGAAGAAAACACGACGAATGCGGCGGCGCACGCTGCATCGAGAATCCGCGTGGAGCAAGTGAGCCACGGGTTCGATGCGCCCGATGGCCGCCTGGATGTGCTGGAAGACGTCGATCTCGATGTCGCGCCCGGCGAGTTCGTCGCTCTCCTCGGCCCCAGCGGTTGCGGAAAATCGACGCTCCTGCGCCTCGTCGCCGGGCTGGAACCAGCCTCTGCTGGCGCAATCTCCCAGGACGGCGCGCCGATCACCCGCCCCGACCCTTCGCGCATCGTGGTGTTTCAAGACCCGACGCTATTTCCGTGGCGCACGGTCTGGGACAATGTCGCGCTCGGCCTGCAAGCCCAGAACATTCTGAAACAGGAAAAAGGCCGCGTCGATGCCGCTCTGCGTAAGGTCGGGCTGGAAAGCTTCGCCAAAGCCTATCCTCATCAACTCTCCGGCGGCATGGCGCAGCGCGCCGCCCTGGCGCGGGCACTGGTCAATAACCCGAAGCTCCTGATTCTCGATGAACCGCTGGGCAAGCTCGATTCGCTTACGCGGCTGGAAATGCAGGGCGAACTTGTCTCGCTTTGGCAAAAGAATGGTTTCTCGGTACTGCTCGTCACCCACGATGTCGAAGAAGCGCTGTTCCTCGCACAGCGCGTCGTCATCTTCAGTCCGCGCCCGGCGAAGATCGTCACCGAGATCGCGGTCGACCGCCCTTATCCGCGCCACCGTGACGACCCTGTGCTCACCAGCCTGCGACACGAAGTGCTGAACCGGCTGGGTCTGGGAAAAAGCTGGTAAGTAAGGCCCCCCCATCGCCCAGGGCAGGCAGGCTTTTATGTCGTCATACCCTTGGGCAATTCGGCGCGAAACTTGTTGGAGCTTCAAACGTAAAAAGAAAATGCCGGTATGTATGCCGGACTTTGGGCAGGATGTTGGGCTTTGGACAAGCCGATGCTTTTCTGGCTTGAACAAGCCACAATCCCAGCCTCCCGAAGTTCCGCATACTTTCGATGTTCGACACACTGAAACGCTGGCTGAACCGCGCCCGCAGAAGCGAGATTGCTACGCCCACGCCCGAACTCTGGGCGCGGGTAGAAGCGCGCCTGCCGTTTCTGGATTTTTTGCCGGAAGAAGCGCGCCTCCGCTTGCGCGCTCTGGCCGTGGCATTTCTCGGCGAAAAAGAGTTCTACGGCGCGCGCGGCCTGCGTATCAACGACGACATCATGCTTTCTATCGCTCTGCAAGCCTGCCTGCTTATCCTGAAGCGGGGTCTCGCCGCTTATCGCGGCTGGGTGGGCATCATCGTCTATCCTGGCGATTTCGTCGTGCCGCGCCAAGTGATGGACGAAGCAGGCATCGTTCATGAATACAACGACCAGCTACTCGGTGAAGCCCGCAGGGACGGGCCGGTCATTGTGGCGTGGTTCGACGGCGGCTCCCCAGGCCCCGGCGTCAACGTCATCGTCCACGAATTTGCCCACAAGCTCGACATGGCCAACGGCAACGCCGACGGTTTCCCACGCTTGCTGCCCGGCATGTCGCGGCGGCAATGGGCGGATGTTTTCACGACCGCTTACGGGCGTCTGTGCCGGCTGGACGATTCAGGCATAGAGACGATTCTCGACCCCTACGCCGCAAGCAATCCCGGCGAGTTTTTCGCTGTCGCTTCCGAGGCGTTTTTCGAGACGCCCCTTAGCCTGCGCGCTGAATTTCCAGCCGTCTATGCGCAGTTGTCTGCTTATTACGGCCTCGACACCGCCGAGGGCGAAGCACAGGCAAGTGGTTTCCGCTTCGCCACGGGTTTCGGTATGGGGAGGAATACCTCGGAAAATTCCAACGGCGGCGGCGACAGGATGAAGCCGTGAGCTACAGGCACAGAACCGGACAGGCGGATGAGAGATATCACGCCGCACGGATACGACGAGGGACGCCGGTATGGAAACCGGCCTTCCTCTCAAAAATTCGCCGTGTCTGGATGCGGCCCGATGCGCTTGTCGTCACTATCCAGCGACGCCATGCGGGCAAGATCGTCTTTATCAAGGGCGAAATCGAACACCGCGAAGTTCTCTGCAATGCGCTCGGCATGCGCGGATTTGGGGATCGTCAGCAAGCGGTTGTCTAGATGCCAGCGAATGACGACCTGCGCTGCCGTTTTGCCGTGCTTGGCTGCAATCTGGCGCACGCAGTCGTTCCCAAGAAGCGCCCCTTGTCCAAGCGGACTCCATGATTGCGTCTGGATGCCATGCGTTGCGTGGTATGCCTGCAATTCCCGCTGTTGGAAATCCGGATGCAGTTCGATCTGGTTGACCGAAGGCGTCACACCGGTTTCGTCCATGATTTTGCGGAGGTGCGCAATCTGGAAGTTGGAGACGCCGATCGACCTTGCCCGCTTTTCTTCTTGCAAGCGTATCAGCGCGCGCCAACTATCGAGATAACGCCCCAGGCGTGGCGCGGGCCAGTGGATCAAGTACAGATCGACATAATCCAGTTGCAGGCGCTTCAGGCTTTCGTCGAAGGCGCGCAAGGCTTCATCGTAGCCTTGGCTGTCGTTCCAGAGTTTTGTCGTAATGAAGAATTGTTCGCGCGCAAGACCGGACGCCCGCAAACCCGCTCCGACTCCGCTTTCATTGCCGTAGATTGCCGCGGTGTCTACCAGGCGGTAGCCCGCTTCAAACGCTGCGACGACGCTGGCCGCAGCCTCGGTTTCCTGCGTTTGCCATGTACCCAGACCGAGCTGGGGAATCCGGCTGCCATCGTTCAGGGCGATAAAGGGCTGGGAAGCGAAGGGCTGGGAAGCGGCTTGCGTCATGATCTGCTCCGGGCATGTTCGTTCAAGAAAGACTTTCGGAAGTCTATCCGCTCGAAACATATTTGCAAGTATGTTTCGATGCCATGCTTATTATCGGGAACAGATATCGATCTGGATGGCGCCATCCGGACTGAGCTTGTCAAAGGGCGTTAGCTATGAAACCACAAGGACAACGACCGGCTCAGCCCGAACGGACAGGAATCATCCAGGACTTCTCTTGCGGAATCCGCGAAACACCTTTCCGCTGAAACAGGGCGGCGAGCGGGAAGCTCGATCCGCCCAGAGGAAGGCGAGGCGCTCAGATTACGCGCGCCTTTTCCACCACTTGTGTTACTCGCCACGTCTTGGTGCGGGAAATCGGGCGGCATTCTTCGATTTCGACCATATCGCCATGCGCTGCCACGCCATTTTCGACGTGGGCATGGTACTTGGCCGAACGGATCACGATCTTGCCATAAAGCGGATGCTTCACACGGCGCTCGACCAGCACCGTCACCGTCTTGTCCATTTTGTCGCTCACGACACGCCCGACCAGCGCACGGCGAACCGTCTGCACTTGTTGCTCTTGTTCGCTGCTCATTGCACACCCGCCTTTTCACGAATGAGCGTGCGCACGCGCGCGATGTCG
>JAIRWW010000155.1 GCA_031268685.1 Azoarcus sp. | reverse complement strand
TTCTTGCCGCGCTGGGCTTCGCTGTCGCTGTATGCCGCCATCGGCTTGCCGCTGGCGTGGTTCCTTGGAACGATGTTTTGGGTGTTCTTCACCTACGGATCGAACCGAGGCGCACGCTGAACTTCACGCAGTTTCGCTCGGCTCCTCCCGCGATGATCAGATGCCTTGCCGTCCAGCCTTTGGGCCAGACGCTCCCGCTTCAACCATAGGGCCAAGGGAGTGCTGGTGACGGAAGTGTTTTTGCCGGCGGCGCTTCCTGCCGTCGCGTTTCCCGTCAATGTTTTTTCTATTCGATAAAGCCGCGATGCGATTTTGGTTTGATGGAATGCAGGTATGAAAGATCTAATTGGCTTTATCTCTATCATCTCGGCGGTCTATCTGCTGTATTCCAATCCGGTGCAGGTTTTCTATGGGCTGGCGGTCATTGCGCTGTTTGGCTTCGGTCTGGTCATTTTGTGTCTCGCCTTGAACTACATTGATGAAAAGCTGTCATCGAACCGGCCTGGAGAACGGCTCATTCCTTACTACACCATACCGTATGAGCAGCGCGAGAAAGAGGCTTCGCGCTTGCGCGAAATTTTTCTCGCCCATGATTTTGTCGGGAAATCGATGGAGTACATCAAGGAAAAAGCTGGCCAGCCTAGCGAGGGCGGCTCAATGGATCATGGTTACGAGATTTGGTCGTGGTGGACGGCTGGTATACATGTGGCTAGTGTACATATGCAAAGTGGGCGATGCATCGAAGTTCAAGTCTTGTGAACCCAGATTGTCCATTAGCCCCAGAGCGACTTCGGTTCAGATATTTACGTCATATTCGGCAGCTTGCTAGAATCCAAAATTTCCATATCGGGAGATGACCATGTCGCGCTGCTTTTGGTGTACCGGCGATCCTCTCTACATCGCCTATCACGATGACGAATGGGGCGTGCCGCAGCAAGACCCCAAGACACTATTTGAATTGCTGACTCTGGAAGGTTTTCAGGCGGGGCTTTCTTGGCTTACCGTGTTGAAAAAGCGCGCGCGTTTTCGTCAGGTCTTGTTCAACTTCGACGTCGAACGCCTCGCCCGCATCAGCGACGCCGAAATTGAGGTCCTGATGCAGGACGCAGGCATTATCCGCAATCGCGCCAAACTGCGCGCCGTCCGCCAGAATGCCCGCGCCTGGCTGGCACTGTCTGACCCGGTGAAGCTACTGTGGTCTTTTGTCGACGGCACTCCGAAAATCAACCACTTTGCAGATCGCGCCGACATTCCAGCCGCAACTTTGGAAGCCAAAGCCATGAGCCGCGCCCTGAAAAACGCCGGTTTTACTTTCGTCGGCCCCACCATCTGCTACGCCTTTATGCAAGCCTCTGGCATGGTGATGGATCATATGACGGATTGTGACCGGTATCGGGCGCTACTTGTTTAGTCCCCCCATCTGGCGGGGCCAAACACCCAGACGCCACGATAAAGCGCGGGCCATCCGCCAAACTTGCCCGCTCGGTTAAAATGCCGCGATGACATCTACCGCTCCTTCCGGCGTCTCCACGCCATCCGCCCCCCGCTTCGTCCATCTGCGCCTGCATACCGAATACTCGATCACCGACGGCATCGTCCAGATCGACCAAGCGCTTGCCGCCGCCGCCGCCGACAAAATGCCCGCCTTAGGAATCTCCGACATTGCCAATCTGTTCGGCATGGTCAAATTCTACAAAAGCGCGCGCGGCAAAGGAATAAAACCCATCGTCGGCGCGGACGTCTGGATCGAAAACGACCGGGAGCGCGACAAACCGTACCGAATGCTGCTCATTTGCCGCAACCGGACAGGCTACGGGCAACTATGCGAACTCCTGACCCGCGCCTGGATGGAAAACAAAGCGCATGGCCGCGCCATGCTGCGGCGCGCGTGGTTTGAGGGCGGAGCGGCAAACAGCCTGCTGTGCCTCTCGGGCGCGCTGGCGGGCGATGTCGGGCAAGCGCTCGCGGGCGGCAACACCGCGCTGGCCGAAAAACTGGCGGGCGACTGGGCGCGCCTCTTTCCCGATGCCTACTACATCGAATTGCAGCGCGCGGGCCAGCACGGCGCAGAAGCCTACGTGCGGCAAGCAGTACAACTAGCTGGCCGGCTCGGGCTGCCGGTAGTCGCCACGCATCCCGTGCAATTTCAGCGGCGCGAAGACTTCGAGGCGCACGAAGCCCGCGTCTGCATCGCCAGCGGCTATGTACTGGCCGACAAACGCCGCCCGCGCGAATTCACCGCCGAGCAATACTTCAAAAGCCAGGAAGAAATGTGCGCGCTTTTCGCCGACATCCCCGAAGCCCTGGAAAACTCAATCGAAATAGCCCGGCGCTGCTCGCTGACAGTGCAATTAGGCAAAAGCTTCCTGCCGCTCTTCCCGACCCCGGAAGGCATGAGCCTCGACGACTACCTCGCGCGGGAAGCCCGCGAGGGGCTGGAAACGCGCCTCGCCCAGCTCTACCCGGACGAAGACGAACGCGAACAGCAACGGCCCCGCTATAAAGAACGGCTGCGGTTTGAAATCGACACCATCGTCCAAATGGGCTTTCCGGGCTACTTCCTGATCGTGGCCGATTTCATCCAATGGGCCAAAGAAAACGGCGTACCCGTCGGGCCGGGGCGCGGCTCGGGGGCCGGCTCCCTGGTCGCCTACAGCCTGCGCATCACAGACCTCGACCCGCTCGAATACGCCCTGCTGTTCGAGCGCTTTCTAAACCCCGAGCGGGTATCCATGCCCGACTTCGACATCGACTTCTGCCAAGACAACCGCTACCGCGTCATCGAATACGTGCGCTCGCGCTACGGCAAAGACGCCGTCAGCCAAATCGCCACCTTCGGCACCATGGCATCCAAAGCCGTCGTGCGCGACGTGGGGCGCGTTCTCGACCTGCCCTACGGCCTCTGCGACCGGCTCTCCAAACTCATCCCGCTCGAAGGCCCCAAACCGGTAGCGCTCGCCAGAGCCTACGAAATGGAACCCCAGATCGCAGAAATGATGCAGGACGGCAACGATGGCGAATCCATCCAAAAACTCTGGGGCCTTGCCGAACCGCTCGAAGGCTTGGCGCGCAATATCGGCATGCATGCGGGCGGCGTACTAATCGCACCGGGCAAACTCACCGACTTCTGCCCGCTCTATATTGCCGACGGCGACGATGCCACACCGGTATCCCAGTTCGACAAAGACGACGTAGAAGCCGTGGGGCTAGTGAAATTCGACTTCCTCGGCCTGCGCAACCTCACCATCATCGAACTAGCGCTCGACTACATCGAACGCCTCGAAGGCAGCCGCCCCGACCTGATGAGCCTGGGCTTCCGCGACCCGGCGGCCTACCGGATTCTCAGAGAAGCCAACACAACAGCGATCTTCCAAGTCGAATCCGACGGCATGAAAAAGCTGCTCAAAAAACTTGCCCCCGACCGCTTTGAAGACATCATCGCCGTACTCGCCCTCTACCGTCCGGGGCCGCTCGGCTCCGGCATGGTCGACGATTTCATCCTGCGCAAAAAAGGCCAGCAAGCAATCGACTACTTCCACACCGACCTCAAAGCCTGCCTGGAACCGACCTACGGCGTCATCGTGTACCAAGAGCAGGTCATGCAAATCTCGCAAATCATCGGCGGCTACACCCTGGGCGGGGCCGACATGCTGCGGCGGGCCATGGGCAAGAAAAAACCCGAAGAAATGGCCAAACATCGCAGCATCATCGCCGAAGGAGCACAAAAAAAAGGCTACGACCCCCAACTGGCCGAACGCCTGTTCGACCTAATGACCAAATTCGCAGAATACGGCTTCAACAAATCGCACACCGCCGCCTATGCAGTCGTAACCTACCAGACCGCATGGCTCAAAGCGCACCACTGCGCCGCCTTCATGGCCGCCACCCTCTCCTCGGACCTCGACAACACCGACACCATCAAAATCTTCTTTGAAGACGCCATCTCCAGCGCCAACGGCCTTAGCATCCTTCCGCCCGACGTAAACACATCCGACTACCGCTTCGTACCCGTCGACCGCAAAACCATACGCTACGGCCTTGGAGCAATCAAAGGCGTAGGCGAACCCGCCGCGCGAGCCATACTCGCCGCGCGCGCCCAAGGCGGCGCATTCCGAGACCTATTCGACTTCTGCGAACGCATCGACCGCCGGCAACTCAACCGGCGGGTCATCGAAGCCCTGATCCGCGCCGGAGCCATGGATGCCCTTACCGGCCATACCGGACGCGACCGCGCCCAAATACTAGCGACCGTCGCGCTGGCCATGGAAGCCGCCGAACAACGCGCCGCCAGCGCCATGCAAGGCGGCCTGTTCGACCTCATCCCGGAAGCCGCTGGCGCAGCGGTCGAATTCATCGCGGCGCGTCCATGGAGCGAACGAGAACGGCTAAAAGAAGAAAAACTCGCCATCGGCTTCTTCCTCTCCGGCCACCCATTCAACGCCTTCAAGAGCGAAGTGCGCCGCTTCGTCCGGCGGCCTCTCTCGCAACTGACCGCATCGCGCGACCCCATAATGCTGGCCGGAGTCGTAATGGAAGTGCGTACCAAAGTCGGCGCGCGCGGCAAAATGGCCTTCGTACTGCTCGACGACGGCACGCAGCCGCGCGAAATAAGCATCTACAGCGAAGTGCTCGACGCCCATCGCGGCAAAATCATCATCGACGACATACTAGTAATAGAAGGCAAAGCAAACAGCGACGAATTTTCGGGCGGCATGCGCATCATCGCCGACCGACTACTGACACTAGGCGAAGCCCGTGGCCGCTACGCCCGCGCCCTGAACCTGAAACTAGATGCCGGAAAAATAAACGGACATACCGATGCGGCGCTCGAACGCCTCGCCGCGCTACTCACCCCCTTCCGCAC
>JAIRWW010000092.1 GCA_031268685.1 Azoarcus sp. | reverse complement strand
ATCGCCGCCGCGCCGTCGCGCCACGCCCGCGACATGCGCGCCCGCCGGGTCCAGCCGCTCATGGGCGACAGCGCCCTGTGCGGGGCCTGCCATACGGAAATCCGTCCCACGTCGGTCACTGCCACGACGCCGCCGATGAATCTCCAGGATACCTATGATGAATGGCGGCACTCGCCCTATGCCACGGCGGGCGTCCAGTGCCAGGACTGCCACATGGCTGCCGATCCAGCCGGCTTCGTCGCTGCCCTGAAACGGGGCGAACGCCCGAAGAAAACGGTGTCGCATCGCTTCGTCGGCAACAATTACCTGCTCTCCAATACCGCTTTGCCGTCCGGGCTGCTTTCCGCCCTGCGCGGTGGTTCGCCGCCGGGACTCAACCGCTTGTATGACCGCGCCACGTTCAATAACGAATTGGGCAAGACGAACGAAGCCGTCGTCGCGCTCCTGCGGGAAGCCGCCGAATTGCGGGTGGATGCCGCACCCGGCGCGCCGGGCGACGGGGCATTGCGTCTGCGGGTGTTGGTGACAAACGCCGGCGCGGGTCACGCGCTGCCGACCGGCCCGCTCGACCAGCGCTACCTGTGGCTCGAAGTGCATGCGAAGGATGCCGCGGGCAATACCATCTTCCATCAGGGCAAGTTCGACGAGAAAAAAGGCGAAGAAGACCCCGAGGCTGTGCGCTGGATGAAGGAAGTGCGGGATATCGACGGCAATCCCGAGCGCCGCCACTTGTTGTTCGACGCATTCACGCTTCACTACACGCGCAAGCCGATCTCGCCGCGCCAGACCGATGCGGTGGATGTCAGCATCGCGCTGCCCGCGAACTTTAGCGGCCCGGTGACGGTGGATGTCCGCCTCTGGTACCGGATCGCCGTGCAGGACATTCTCAAGAACATCGAAAACCAGAATTTGGGCAAGGTGGATGCCATCATTCCGCCGCTGCTCCTGAAAGAAGTCCGCCATACCGCTACGGCGGGAACGACGGCCGCATCCGCCGTCCGGCGAACGCGCGAAGCTGGTCAAGGAGAAGGAGGTAAGTCGTGAAAGCCGAAACCGCTAGACCGTCTTCCCGCCTGTCGCGTTTGCCGAGTCTTACGGAAATACTGGCGCTCGGCCTGCCTCTGGCTGCCGCCGTCGGCATGGGAGCCTACCTGGTCTCCGGCTTGCCGGGCGGCGACGATGCTCAATATGCTCGCGCCCGCGACGACATCCGCGCCTTGCGCAGCGTGCTGCTTTTCAGCCCCCGCGGGATGCCCGGCACAGAAGCCGGCCTGGGCGCGCTCGTCGAGCGGGGCGAGATTCCTTTTCTGCCGCAAGACCCCTGGGGGCGTCCTTACCAATACCGCAATCCGGGCACGGAATACGCCTATGAACTGTTCTCGTTCGGCCCCGACGGCGTGGAGAGCAAGGACGATGTGATTGCCTGGAACCTATACGGCGGGCGATGATGGGAATGACGTTCGCGCTTTCCCCGCCGGTATCGTCCGCGCCCATGGCCGGGAGAGCGTGCGCGGGCTGGGGGCTTGCCCTGCTGGCGCTGGCCTTGGCAAGCCACGCGCCCGCCCTGCCTCTTGCCGCCTGGCCCGCGCTGATCTTCGCGCTATGCAGCCGCGGTCTGCCGCAGCGCCGCTGGACGCCGGTCTTGCGGCTGCTTTTCCTTGGCGTAGCCGTAATCGTTGCTGGATGGGCCTTTGGCTGGACGGACAGCCGCAGCTTGCGGGTGGCGCTGCTTCTCGTGCTGGCGCTGAAATGGGCCGAGGCGCGCAGCGCCCGGGAATTCGCACTGCTGGCGGGCGGGTCGCTGCTGGCGGGCGCGCTCGGTCTGCTGTATTGGGGCGAGTGGACTGGCCTTGCGCTGATTGTGCTCCTGCCTCTCCTCGCGCTGGGTGTGCTGGAGGCGTCGGCGGAAGCGGAAATGCGCGGCGGGCAGGCGGCGGAAGCGCCTTTGCCTCTTCGCGCCGCATGGCGGCGCATCGGCGCGCGCCTGGGCGGCAACTTTGGCTGCATCGCACTGGCGCTGCCGCTGGCGGCGGCGCTGTTCTTGTTCTTCCCGCGCATTCCCGGGCCGCTATGGGACATTGGCCTGAGCTTCGGCCTGCCGCTGTCGATTTCGCTGGAAAAATCAAATCATGGATTGGGCGTTTCCACCCGCCTGAAGCCCGGACAGGGGCAGACCCAGACCGGCGTCTCCGAGAGTGCGCCGGTGTTGGTGGCCGAGTTCAACAACTGGGTGCCGCCGACCGGCCTGCTCTATTGGCGCGGGCCGGTTTATTACGATTTCGATGGGCGCGAATGGCGGCTCGATCCGGAATACGAGGCGGGGCAGGGGCGGACGCTGATGCGGCGCGGCTGGACGCGGGGCGGCGATTTTTCCACGACGCTGGCGGAAAAATCTCAGGAAATTACATATACGGTGCGCCTCACCCCGCATGACCGCCTCTGGCTTTACGGCCTGGACTTGCCCGCCGCGCTCGCCGCCGAATCCTTTGTCAGCGCCGACTGGCAGGTGCTTGCCCACCGTCCGGTGGAAGCGGAGACGAGTTACCGCCTGAAGTCGTGGCTGAATTGGGAGGCGGGCGGCGCGCTCGACGATGCCGTGCGCCGCCGCGCGCTGGCGCTGCCTGAAACCGGCAATTCCCGCTTGCGGGCGCTGGGTGCGGAACTGGCCGCGCAGCCGCCGGATGAGCGCATAGCGTCTGCGCTCGGCGCGCTGGCGAAGAATGGCTACAAGGTGCGCGACCGTTTCACGCTCGGCGAAGGACCGGATGTGTTCGATGAATTCTGGTTCGACACCCGCGAAGGCAATGCCGACCTGTATGCCGGCGCCTTCGTCTTTTTGATGCGCGCCGCCGGCCTGCCCGCGCGGCTTGTCACGGGCTACCGGGGCGGCAAGCTGATGGCGCTCACCGATTATGTGATCGTCAAGAAAAGCCACGCCCATGCCTGGACGGAAGTCTGGGATGAGGCGCGGGGCTGGCGGCGTATCGATCCCGTCGACCTCATTGCGCCGGAACGTTTCGCCGACAAGCAGCAGGCGAAAGCCGCACAGCCCAAACCAGCCGAGGCCGCCGCCGCGCCCAGGCCGCCGCCGCAAGAGACCGCGCGTCAGCAAGCGCCGCGGGCCGCGCCGCAGAAAGCGCCGCCGCCCGCATCCGGCATGACGGCAGCCGTAGCAGTGAGTGGCGATCTGCCCGGATTGGACGCATTTTTCGCGCGCTGGGTTTTCCGGCTCGATGGCGAAACACAACAATCGCTGCTTGCCGGTCTGGGCGATAAACTCGGCGAAAAACTGGGTGGCGCGCTGGGCGGCAAGTTCGCCTGGGTCTGGCTGTTGATCGGCGCGGCGATTTCCAGTGTGTTGGTACTTGCCGTGGGGCAATTGATCGTCTGGCGGCGCGAATCGCGCCATCTGCCGCCGCCGCAACGCCACTGGAATCGCCTCGCCCGCCTGCTCGCCCGCCGCGGCTTTCAGCAGGAGCCGTGGGAATGCCCGGACGGCTTCGCCCGCCGGGTCGCCGCCGCCCGTCCGCTCTGGGCTGGCGCCATGGTTGCGCTGGCGAAGGCCTATACCGATTGGCGCTATGCATCGGCGCGGGCCGATGCGCCCCGCCGCATGGAAATCTGCGCCCGCAAGCTTCACAACCTGATTCTGGCCGACACCGCCGCGCCACGGCCCAAGCCGGAAACACCCTGAGGATTCGCCATGTTCCGTCCATTTCGCGCCATCCTGTGCGCATGCCTCGCTCTTCTTGCCGCGCCCTTGCACGCCGCGCCAGATAGCGGCGCACCCGACGGCGGCGCGGTCATCGCCGAAATTCTCCAGCGAGGCGAAGCCGCCGTTGCCGCCTACGACGAAGCCAACTCGCTGGCGACCGCGAGCGAATTCTCGGCGCTGTACTTCGAGCGTTTCGAGGCGCTGGAACTCGATCTGGGCCTGCGCGACGCCGGGCTGAAAAACGACCTGGAAGTGCTTTTCGGCGC
>JAIRWW010000075.1 GCA_031268685.1 Azoarcus sp. | reverse complement strand
GTTGATGTTGGTCAGGTTGCGCTCCGAGAGCAAATTCTGGATTTGAATCAGCACGGCATTGGCGTTGAAGATTACGTCCTCGCCGCTGTTGAGCAGTTTGCTGAACGAAGATGGTTCGGTGGGGATGACAGGAATTTCGCCGGGTTGCGGGTTCAGGTGTGCGCCGCTGCCCTCGCTCAGACGGATTGTCGACAATCCTGTGATGCTGGTCGTATGCAGGCGGGCGTGGGTATTGGCGTAAACCGGCGCACCGGTATCGACGTGAATGCGCGCTCGCACCTGATTCGGGTTTGCGGGATCGAGGCGCAAATCGTCGATAGCGCCGATCCGGATACCTTTGAATTCAACCGTGCTGCCCTTGGAAAGACCGGAGACGGCCTCGTCGAACAAAACGTCATAGATCTCGTAATGATCGTCGCTGATCCCGCCCATCCACAAAGCGAAAGCTATTGCGGAGCCGACCGCGAGAACGGTGAAAATACCGATCAGCAAATGATGCGCACGAGTTTCCATTGCAAAGCCCCTTTCACTGCGTGTGGGTATGCGCCGCCGTCATGGCTGCGCGGCCTCGTGGGCCGTGAAAATATTCGCGTATCCAGGCATCGTCGGTGGCGGCGACCGCCTCCAGCTTGTCATTGACCAGAACGCGCTTGTTCGCCAATACCGCGATTCGGTCGGCGATAGTGTAAAGAGTATCGAGATCGTGTGTTACCAGGAAGACGGTCAGTCCTAGCGCTTCGCGCAAGGTCAGGATCAGCCGGTCGAAAGCCGCCGCGCCTATGGGATCGAGTCCGGCGGTCGGTTCGTCGAGAAAAAGAATGTCGGGGTCGAGCGCCAGCGCGCGGGCAAGTGCCGCGCGTTTGATCATGCCGCCGGATAATTCCGCAGGCAGCTTGTTGTCGGCGTCCGGCGGCAGGCCAGCGAGCGCGATCTTGAGCGCGGCCAGTTGAGCGGCTTCTGCCGGTGGCAGCCGCGCATGCTCGATTAGCGGCAGCGCGACGTTTTCTGCCACGGTAAGCGAAGAAAACAGCGCTCCCTGTTGAAACAGCACACCAATGCGCTTCTCTAGCCTTACCCGTTCCCCGGCGGGCAAGGCGTGCAAATTCTGCCCGAACAAACGCACTGTACCCGCCGCTGGCCGGTTGAGGCCGATGATGGTGCGCAACAGTACAGATTTCCCTGTGCCCGAGCCGCCGACGATTGCGAGCACTTCGCCGCGCTGTACCGTCAGATCGAGTCCATCATGTACCACCTGTGCGCCGAACTGGTTGCGGATGCCGTGCGCTTCGATCACGTTTTCTCTCGCCCGTGCCTCGCTCACCAGCCCATCTCCATGCAGAACATGGCTGCGATGGCATCGACTACGATTACCGTGAAAATCGACTGCACCACTGCCGAGGTTGTATGCTCGCCAACTGATTGTGCGCTGCCGCTTACCCGGAAGCCTTCGAGGCAGCCGATTGCGGCGATCAGGAAAGCGAAGATCGGCGCTTTGCTGATGCCGATGAAAAAGTGGCGCGGCCCGATGTCGTTGGCCAGCATCGAAAGGAACATCCCCGGCGGAATATCGAGCTTCAGGGCGCAGACGGTAATTCCGCCTGCAATACCGCAGGCCATGGCGATGAAAGCGAGAATGGGCAAGGCCAGCATCATAGCCAGTACGCGCGGCAGCACAAGCAATTCCATGGGGTTCAGCCCCAGCACGCGGATGGCATCGACCTCTTCATTTATGCGCATCGAGCCGATTTGTGCCGCGAACGCGCTTGCGGTGCGCCCCGCCACCAGAATGGCGGCGAGCAACACACCGAACTCGCGCAGAAAAGAGTACGAGACCAGGCTGACGGTATAGATCGTCGCGCCGAAATCGGCGAGTACGGTCGCGCCGAGAAACGCCACCACAGCCCCGACGAGAAAAGTGAGCAGCGCCACGATGGGTACAGCGTCGAAACCGGAATGTTCCAGGCTGGCGACGGTCGCGGTCACGCGCCAGCGCCTGGGTCGCCATATCGTGCGTGCCAGCCCGTCAATAATGAAGCCTATGAAGCCGAGCAGGGCGATGGCATGGTTCCGGAACGCGATGCTCGCCCTGCCGATATGGGCGAGCACATCGCCGAAACGATAGCGTTTGGCCGGCGGCGCGCCGGGGCTGGCGAGCGCAGCCGCCACGGCTTCCAGCAATTCGCGCTGACCGGGTGCGAGTCGGACGTCTACAAGCTGGCGTTTCAGGCGTTCGATGCCTACCAGTTCGCACAACAGCCTCGCGCCTGCCGTATCGAGCGCTGTGAGCGCGGAGAGATCGAGATGCGCATCCGCCGTTTTGTTTTGTGTGCGCAGATCGGCGACGCGAGCCGCCAGGCCATGATAGTGGGGAAGCGTCCATTGGCCGCTGACGCATAGCCGGTACCCGCTTTCTGCATGATGCAGTTCCAGGTTGCCGGCTGTGGCGGAGGCATTCATAGCGGCAGGCAAGCGGGTTTTCCTGTGTAATCGAAAAAGTGGTGCATAGCGAAAACTGTATGCCAATACGGCGAACAGAAACGCAAATTGCGTAGCATGACAACGCTCAATTGTGTTCTAGTATCGAAGATTACCGCATGTATCGGGTTTTTCGGAAGATGATGGCGCATGTGCTTCCATCGACAAGCATACTGAGCGCCTCCACCCGCCCCATGCCGGAACGGCAGCGTATGAGGCCATGAGAGCGCATTTGGTTGACGGGAGCCCTGTTGCGGACTACCATAGCCGGTTCTTTTTGGGTCGTTAGCTCAGTCGGTAGAGCAGCGGACTTTTAATCCGTTGGTCGTGCGTTCGAGTCGCACACGACCCACCATAAAATCAATTGCTTACGGACCATTTCCGGCAGGGGTGGTTCATGCATATCAGAACCCTGTAGCGATGAACAATTGCTGTATCTTTTTCATCGCGCCGCCAAATGGATGGTTCGCGGGCATTTTCATCGTGATGCTGTGCGCCATGCGCAAGGTCATATCCTCTCCGTTCTTGGCGAATCCGCAAACGTCAGTCAGCGCGAGTTGTTGGAACGCCTCCATATTCGCTCTGCTTCCTTGAGCGAACTACTTATAAAGCTGGAAAAAAAGCGGTGCCATTGTCCGGCGGCGCAGCGAAAAGGATAAGCGGGATAAGCGCAATTTTCTTTTGCAATTGACCGAACAGGGGCGCACTGATCTGGCCGAGTAGCACAGGCGGCGACAGCAGAACGCGGAGCGCCTTTTTCTGTATTGAGCGATTTGGAGCGCGAATCCCTGGCGGCGCTTTTGACCCGCCTTCTCAAGACTTGGGAAGCGGAAGAAAAACAGCTTGAAGACCATGAGGACGGATGGGGGCAGATCAAGAGATGGATCAAGCGTGAGATCCGCCAGAAAATAAAAAGGTGAACTGCCGATGCTGTGCCCGTGGCCGATGGCGCGCCCATGCGCCGGAATGGGTCAGGCTCTGGCCTGTTTGTGTGCGGTTCTTGGGTTGTTGCCGGCAATTACGCCGTTGCGCTCGATCAGGACGTGCATGTATTCAGCCAGGGTGGCCAGGCGGCCGCTGGCAGGGTCGATGTCGCGGGCGCGTTCTATCAGTGCGCGCGCCTGACGGGCGAGGGCGTCATTCCAGCCGAGGTGCTCAATGCGGCGCAACAGGGCGAGCGCGGCATTGAACAGTACGACGGGATG
>JAIRWW010000043.1 GCA_031268685.1 Azoarcus sp. | reverse complement strand
GGGGCAAGCCGCCGGCCTGCCAAACCCGGAAATCTGAATAACGGAGGATGAACATGGAAATAGACATTGGCATCAAGAAAGAAGACCGCGCCAAAATCGCGGAAGGCTTGTCGCGGCTGCTTGCCGACAGCTACACCCTGTATTTGATGACGCACAACTTCCATTGGAACGTGACCGGGCCAATGTTCAACACCCTGCATCTGATGTTCGAGGGGCAATACACCGAGTTGGCCACGGCGGTCGATCTGATTGCCGAACGCATTCGCGCCCTTGGCTTTCCGGCGCCCGGTTCTTACAAGGAATTCGAGAAGCTTGCCAGCCTGAGCCAGCCGGAAGGCGTGCCTGGTGCAGAAAAAATGATCCGGACGCTCGTGCATGGGCATGAAGGCGTGGCCAAGACCGCGCGCAGCATAGCGCCTCTGGCCGACAAGGCAAGCGACGAGCCGACGCTGGACCTGATTACCCAGCGCTTGCAAATCCACGAAAAAACCGCCTGGATGTTGCGCAGCCTGCTCGAAAAGTGAAAAACGCAGTGCAGATGAAAACGGGCCGTAGAAGAACGGCCCGTTTTTTGCGCTTCTGCTTTTATGCCCTGCGGACGGATGCGCTCCCGCGTCAGTTACGACAATGCTGCCCCCCCCATGAGTCGGGGTTTCGTCATCCGGGGTGCGAGGGCGCAGCACTGTCGCGGCGGGGCGGAACGGGGTCGACGCCGCCTGGATGCCATGGATGACAACGCAGGATGCGAGCGAGCGCCAGCCAGCCGCCCTTGCGGATGCCGTGTACCGCGATGGCTTCACGTGCATAGTCCGAACAACTTGGATAAAAACGGCAACGCGGCCCCAGCAAGGGACTGATGCCCAACTGGTAGCCGCGAATCAGCGCAACAAGAAAACGCCGGAAGAAATGGCGCATGCAAACCCCCGGGCATGGATTGGCGAAACAGCGGCAAACTGGCTCATCCAGGCAGACCGGCGCGAAACTTGCGGTTTTTCAGCCGCCGTGCATCTTCTTGAGTTTTTCACGCCGTTCCTGAGCTTCCAGCGCCAAGGTGGCGGTCGGCCTGGCCAGCAGTCGGCCAACACCGATCGGCTCGCCGGTTTCCTCACACCAGCCGTAATCGCCGGAATCAATGCGGGCAATGGCTTCCTCGATCTTCTTCAGCAGCTTGCGCTCGCGGTCGCGCACCCGCAGTTCCAGGGTGTGCTCTTCTTCCACGCTGGCGCGATCAGAAGGATCAGGCGTTGATTCATTGTCCTGCAAGTGAGTCGTCGTTTCCTGCGCATTGCTGAGAAGCTGGTTTTTTTCTTCCAGCAGGCGTTGACGGAAAAAATCCAATTGGCGCGGCGACATGTAGTCGGACTCGGGCGCGGCCAGGATTTCTTCCTCGGTCATCGTCAAAACGTTTGTATTCATCTTTGTGCGTCCTAGTTCGGTTCCATCCGGAATCGGCAGCCTGTGACCATACCGCAAAGCGCGGGCTGTTGCGATCTGTTTCTGTGAATCGGGCGCACGGATTTTCCATGTTTTTGGCGGCAAAGTGTACGCAAATGTATCCCGGCGGGCATCTTCGGCAAAATCGCTACGAATGAAGGCCAAAGTTCTCCCCTCTGGGGTGCGTCATAACGCCCCGGAGGGGAGGCTGCGGTTTTGCCGCGTGGCGCTTTCTCGCGGCCCGTCTTGTTTACTTTACTTATGCCCTTTATGCCTTATTTCCAGCCGCCGCCCAGCACCTTGTAGAGAGCGATCCGATTGCTGGCTTCGACCAGGCGGGTAGCGATCAATTCCTGCTCGGCAGCATATTGCGAACGTTGGGCGTCGAGCAGCACGAGGTGGCTGTCGAGGCCGCTGCGGTAACGCGCTTCGGAGAGCCGGTAGCTTTCGTTGGCGGCTTTGACCAGTTCGCGGCGGGCGTCGAGCTGTTCGGCGATGGTGGCGCGGTCAGCGAGTGCGTCAGCCACTTCGCGGAAGGCGGACTGGACAGCTTTTTCGTATTGCGCCACCTGTATGTTGCGTTCTATCTCGGCGCGGTCGAGGTTGGATTTCAAGGCGCCCGCATGAAAGATCGGCACAGTGATTTGCGGCGTGAACGTCCAGGTGCCACTGCCCGCATCGAACAGGCCGTCTAGCGTGAGACTTCCGCTGCCAGCGCCGCCGGTAAGTGAAATACGCGGAAAGAAAGCCGCGCGCGCCGCGCCGATGTCGGCGTTGGCGGCACGCAGCGCGTGTTCGGCCTGCAATACATCGGGGCGCCGGATCAGCACTTCGGAGGGGATGCCGGCCGGCAGTTCGGCGACAGTGGCGACGGCGTCAGCCAGCGCCGTGGCTTGCAGGTTTTCGGGTACGGATGCGCCGGTGAGCAGGGCAAGCGCGTTCTGATCGCGGGCAAACTGGGCTGTGTAGCGCGCGGTGTCGGCGCGGGCGCGTTCCATGGCAGTGCGCGCTTGGGCGAGATCGAGCGCGGACGCCGCGCCGGCATCGAAGCTCCTGCGAATGAGTTCCACCGATTTTTGCTGGGTAGCATAGGTGCGGCGGGCCAGTTCGAGCAGTTCGTGATCCGCGCCGAGCGCCAGCCAGGCGTTGGCGATCGCTGCGACAAGGGCGATCTGCGCGCCGCGCCGGGCTTCCTCGGTGGCAAGGTAGTTTTCCAGCGCCTGATCGCGCAGGCTGCGGATGCGTCCGAAAAAGTCCAGTTCCCAGGATGCGCCCACGGTGGCGCTGTACTGGCGGCTGATCATCGCGTCGCGGGTCTGGCTGAGATCGCCAGGTATACGCTGGGCATTCTGACGGCCCGCGAAGTCGAGTGCAGGCAGGAGGTCGGCGCGCTGGATGCGGTACATGGCTTGGGCGCGTTCGATGTTGAGCGCCGCCACTCGCAGGTCACGATTGTTGGTAAGCGCAAGTTCGATGATTTCGCGCAAGCGGGTATCGGCGAAGTAATCCCGCCACGGCAGATCCGCCACAGGCGCGCCCTGGGTTTCGGCGGCAGGCGCCGTCGTCCAGGAAGACGGGATCGGCAGTCCCGGCAGTTTGAAATCGGGCGCGAGCGTGCAAGCGGTGACAGAGGTGGCCGCCAGCGCGGCGCATAGGGCGCGATTCAATAAGGCGCGATTCAGTTTCGTCATGGCTTGACTGTCTCAGGCGAATGAGGGTTGGAGTGGGAAATGGATGCGGTTGCCGCGCCTTCCTGCGCGGGCTTGCTCTTGAACATTAACATAATGACAACATAGAACAGCGGCACGAACAGGATGCCGAAAGCAGTGGCGGAGATAGTGCCGCCGAGCACGCCAGTGCCGATGGCGTTCTGGCTGCCCGAACCCGCGCCGGTGGCCTTGGCCAGCGGCAACACGCCGAGCGCGAAGGCCAGCGAAGTCATCAGGATCGGACGCAGCCGCAGCCGCGCAGCCGACAGGGCGGCTTCGATCAGCGTCTTGCCGCTTTCCAGTTCGGCCTTGGCGAATTCGACGATCAGGATCGCGTTCTTCGCCGACAGGCCAATGGTGGCGAGCAGGCCCACCTGGAAGTAGACGTCGTTCGACAGCCCGCGTCCGGTGGCGGCGAGCAGCGCGCCGATCACCCCGAGCGGAATGACCATGATGACGGCGAAGGGCACCGACCAGCTTTCATAGAGCGCCGCCAGGCACAAGAAGACGACCAGCACGGAGAGAGCATAGAGCGCAGGAGCCTGCGCACCGGAGCGGATTTCCTCGAAGGAGACGCCCGTCCAGGAAAAACCGATGCCCGGCGGCAGCTTGGCTGCGATCTCTTCGACCGCCGCCATGGCCTCGCCAGTGGAAAGCCCCGGCGCGGCTCCGCCCTGGATTTCGAGCGAGGACTGCCCGTTGTAGCGCTCCAGCCGGGGTGAGCCGTAAGTCCAGCGCGTGGTGGTGAAGGCCGAAAACGGCACCATCTCGCCCACCCTGTTGCGCACGTACCATTTGTCGAGGTCTTCCGGTGCCATCCGGGCCTTGGCTTCGGCTTGCAGATAGACTTTTTTGATCCGACCGCGGTCGAGGAAGTCGTTGACGTAAACACCGCCCCAGGCGGTCGCCAGCGTGTCGTTGATGTCGGCCACGGTCACGCCCAGCGCGCCAGCCTTGGCGTGATCGATGTCGAGCGTGAATTC
>JAIRWW010000271.1 GCA_031268685.1 Azoarcus sp. | reverse complement strand
ACCATCAATGTAGAGGACTACTTTCAGGTTCCGGCCCTGGCGGCGTATTTTCCGCGCGAATCATGGGCGTCGACGACCTGCCGGGTTGAACAGAACGTCGACCGTATTCTCGATTTTCTTGCCGGGCGTGGTGTGGCCGCCACGTTTTTCGTGCTTGGCTGGGTTGCTACCCGCTACCCATCGCTGGTGCAGCGAATCGTTGACGACGGCCACGAACTGGCCTGTCACGGATATGGTCACGATCAGGCCAGCGCGATGACGCCCGAAGCCCTTCGCACCGACATCGTCCGCGCCAAAGCTTTGCTCGAAGATTTTTCCGGCAAACCGGTGCTGGGCTATCGCGCCCCGAATTTTTCTATCGGCGTAAACAATCAATGGGCGCATGACACCATCGCCGAAGCGGGCTACAGATACAGTTCATCGGTTTACCCCGTCAGGCACGGCCCGCATGGTATGCCGGGTGCGCCGCGCTTCCCCCAACGCCTGTCTTCGGGCCTGGTCGAAATTCCTCCCGCCACCGTGCGTTGGGGCGGGCGAAACTGGCCGGCAGGCGGCGGAGCCTGGTTCCGGTGGATGCCGTATGAAATGTCGCGCTGGCAGATCGCCCGGATCAATCGTCACGATGGCCGCGCAGCGGTGTTTTATTTTCACGCCTGGGAAATCGACCCGGATCAGCCCAGGGCTTGGGATGCGCCGCTCAAGACCCGTCTGAGCCATTACTTTAATTTGTCGCGCACTGAAGGCCGTTTGCGCTTGCTGCTCGACGATTTCCGCTGGGGGCGGATGGACGACGTATTCCGGGATATTTTGTGACGACAGCCGCCTCGCCCTTGCGGGGCGGACTCGGTGTAATGTGTGGCGGCCATGTGCTTTTATCGTGCGCCGCATCCGCGGACCGGGGAAATTCCAATATGCTTACGAAAATCCGGCATGCGTCCGAAACGCCGGGCGGGGCTTTTTTCACCCCGCGGCAGAAGGAAAAATGAAATACGCTTGCTTTGCCGGAAGCAGCGTTCAGAACAGAGGGATAAAATATGGGTGGTATCGTAGGTATTTTAGATATTCAGGGCCAGCGCGATTTCGATTGCGCCCTGGTTCGGAGGATGAACGAATCCCTGCGCCATCGCGGCCCGGGCGATGGCAGGCTCCATCTGGAGCCTGGGCTTGCGCTTGGCTATCGGCATTTGCCGGTTACCGGCCTTGCCGCCGGGCAGCAAGCCTTGCTCAGCGAAGATGCTTCGGTGGCGCTGGTTTTTGATGGCGAAATCTATAACTCTCAGGCCCTGGCGTCCGAATTGACCATGCTCGGCCATGTGCTGCGCACCAGAAGCGATATCGAAGTTGTCATTCATGCCTGGAAAGCCTGGGGCGAAGCCTGCGTCGGGCATTTCCGAGGCATGTTTGCCTTTGCATTGTGGGATCGTGCCCGGCAGGCGCTTTTTTTCGCCCGCGACCGCCTCGGCATAAAGCCTTTGTACTATGCGGCGCTCGGGGACGGCAGCGTGATTTTTGGCTCCGAACTCAAAGCCTTGATGCGCCACCCCGGCTTCGGACGGGAAATCGACCCGCGCGCGGTAGAAGAATATTTCGCTTTCGGTTATGTGCCCGATCCACGCACGATTTTCGTGGCGTCCAAAAAGCTGCCGCCCGGCCATACCTTGTGCGTCCGGCGCGGCGAGGCGCTTCCGCTGCCGCGCGAATATTGGGATGTCCGCTTTTCGCTCGACAGCCCGATAGGGTTCGAGGAGGCGGCGGATGAATTCAGCGGGCGTCTGCGTGAAGTGGTGAGACTGCGTTTGGGGGCGGAGGCGCCGCTGGGCGTGTTGCTGACGGGCGATGCCGATTCCAGCGCGGTGCTTGCCACGATGGCGGGGCTGTCGGAAAAGCCGGTTGAGACCTGCTCTATCGTTTTCAACGGGCCAGGATTCAAAGAAACCGGCATGGCGGGAGCGGTCGCCGGGCTTTATCGCAGCAATCATTTCAGCGGAACGGCGCGGCTGGACGATTTCGACCTCATTGATACGCTCTCCGGTCTGTATGACGAGCCTTTTGCCGATAGCGCGGCCATTGCGCTATATCGCCTGTGCGAACTGGCGAGCAAACGGATGGTGGTGGCGCTTTCGGGCATAGGCGGCGATGAGGTTCTCGCCGGCCATCGCCATCATCGCCTGCATTTGATGGGGGAGCGCCTGCGCGCGGCAGTGCCGGCCAGTGTGCGCCAGCCTGTTTTGGGGCTTCTCGGGGGGCTGTATTCGGCGGCTGGCTGGGCGCCCCGCATTTTTCGCGGCAGAACTGTTTTTCAGGCGCTGGCGAAAGATACGGTCGAAGCATACTTCCATTCGGTTTCCTTGCTGCCCGACGATATGCGGCGGCGTCTTTTTTCTGTTTCTTTCCGCCGCGACCTCGCAGGCTACGAAGCGGTTGAAGTCTTCCGCAGGCACGTCCGGCGCGCGCAGACCAGCGATCCGCTGGCGCTCGTCCAGTATCTGGACATCAAGACCAGCTTGTCCGCGTGCGTCAATACGCGAGTCGACCGCGCCAGCATGGCGCATTCGCTGGAAATGCGCGCGCCCTTGCTGGACCACATGCTTGTAGAGTGGCTGGCCACTCTGCCTTCGGCATTCAAGCTGCGGAAAAATGAAGGGCG
>JAIRWW010000331.1 GCA_031268685.1 Azoarcus sp. | reverse complement strand
CCGCCGGAAAGCCGTCCGGGCGAGCGCGGCAGAAGCGCGCGGATACCCAGGAGATCGAGCATGGCGTCGAAGCCCTCGCCCCTGGCGTTTCCCGCCCGCTTCATGCCGTATTCGAGATTGCCGCGCACGGAAAGATGCGGAAACAAGCTCGCTTCCTGAAAGACCAGCCCCAGCGGGCGTTTATGGGCGGGCAGGAAAATACCGCGTTCGCCGTCCTGCCAGACTTGCCCTTCGACGCTCAGGAAACCGTCCGGTGCGCGCTCCAGCCCGGCCACGCAGCGCAGTACAGTGGTCTTGCCGGAGCCGGAAGGGCCGAACAGTGCGGTAACGCCTTTTTCCGGCAGGCGCAGGTCGATATCCAGCGCAAAACCGGGATAGTCGATGCAAAATCGCGCCTCCATCACTGGCTCCATGAACTCCGTTTGCGGCTACTGTAGAGCAGCAGCAGTACGATGAAACTGAAAAACACCATGCCGCCCGCCAGCAAATGGGCCTGGGCGTAATCGCCGTTTTCCACGTAGTCATAGATTTTTACCGACAAGACCTGGGTTTTGCCGGGGATGTTGCCGCCCATCATGAGTACGACGCCGAATTCGCCCACCGTGTGCGCAAAACCCAGGATGGCGGCGGTCACGAAGCCGGGCCGGGCAAGCGGCACGGCGACGCTGAAAAACGCATCCCAGGGCGTGGCCCGCAAACTCGCCGCGACTTCCATCGGGCGCTTGCCGATGGCTTCAAAAGCGTTCTGGATGGGCTGCACCACAAAAGGCAGCGAATACAGGATGGATGCCACCACCAAACCGCCGAAGGTAAATGGCAGCCGTTGCAGGCCCAGGGCGTCCATCGTTTTGCCGATGAAGCCCTGCGGCCCGAAAACGAGCAGCAGATAGAAGCCCAGTACCGTGGGCGGCAGCACCAGCGGCAGAGAGACGACTGCGCCGACCGCGCCTTTCAGGCGCGAGCGGGTGTTGGCCAGCCACCAGGCAATCGGCGTGCCGATCAAGAGCAGCAGCAGGGTAACGAGCGTCGCCAGCTTGCAGGTGAGCCAAATAGCGGCAAGGCTGGAATTGTCCATGTTCGTCTGTCCGGATGGGGAAGGCGGACAGCGAGGCGGGCGGCGCGGCCCATGCCTCGCTTGTCCTCGCCCGCCCTATTTCGACTGGTACCCGTAAGACTTGATGATGGCGGCGGCTTTCGGCCCCTGAAGGTATTTCAGCAGCGCAACGGCGGCCTCGTTATCCTTGGCGCTCGTCAGGAGCACGGCGTCCTGGAGGATAGGCTCGTAGAATTCCGCCGGCACAATCCAGGCGGAGCCGCTCGTAAGTTTGCCAGCCTTATACACTTGCGAGAGTGCAACAAAGCCCAATTCCGCGTTACCGGTGGAAACAAACTGATGCGCCTGCGCGATATTGTTGCCCGTCACGACTTTTGCCGAGAGCGTTTCGTGGAGGCCCAATTTTTTGAGCGTCTCGACCGCCGCCGTGCCGTAAGGCGCTTTTACAGGATCGGCGATGGAAATATGCGCAAAGCCGCCTTTTTTCAACACTTCGCCCTTGTCGTCCACAAATCCTTCTTTGGCGCTCCAAAGCACCAGCGAGCCGATGGCATAGGTAAAGCGGCTGCCCGCGACCGTGCCGCCTTCCTTTTCGAGTTTGGCGGGCGTGGTGTCGTCGGCGGCGAGAAAAACGCCGAACGGCGCTCCATTTTTGATTTGCGTATAAAACTGGCCGGTCGATCCGAACGAGGGCACAGCCTTATGTCCGGTATCTTTCTCGAATTCGACGGCGATTTCCTGCATGGGCGCAGTGAAATTGGCCGCGACGGCAACGGAGACTTCCCCGGCCCGCGCGCCATGTGCGATACCCAATGACAGCGTCAGTGTAGCGGCAAGAATTTTGAACAAATGTCGTTGCATGATGTTGCTCCTTTCCCTTTTGGTTGAAATAGCCTTGATTGGGCAGATTCAAGCACGAGATAAGCTTTGCGCCAAATCGGCGCAATGTCGCCGAATGTATAACGGTGAACCGGGAAAACGCCATGAAGGCTTTCTCACTCGCACATTGCCGGACGCTGGCGCCGAGGCTCATGGCCAAGCAGAATGCTGCCCTGCTGGCAGCGCTGAAGAAGAAATCCAACAGGCCGACGAAAGGCAAGGCCACCGCATCATGCGATTTTTTTTATGCCCTCACAAGCACACTGCATTGGCAGTCCTGACACACATCAACGAAAAAACCCAGCCCATCGACTCGGCTTCATCGCTGCCCCCAGAACAGGGAAGCAGCGGAAATATGGCGCGCCCGAGACGATTCGAACGTCCGACCCCTGCCTTCGGAGGGCAGTACTCTATCCAGCTGAGCTACGGGCGCGGGGGGGTTGTCGACGGCTGTCGACAGGGGCGGGAAGGATAACCTGTTTCACAGAACCTGGGAAGCGGCCCCGGCAGGGATTCGCGCCGTTACGCCGCAAGGCAAAATATTCATGCGCTTCCGGCATCTTCCTTGCAGTCCCGATGCGCGGCGCCAGCTTCTTCGGCGCTCTCGCTCCGCTTTTTCCCGCCGCAGCGGCAAACCCGGCGGCTGGCTGCATCGAGTTCATTCCGGCGCTTGACGAAAGCGTCCAGCCCGGCAATCGCCGATTGATCGTCGCAGGCATGAAACAAATGGACTTCGCGGAAAACACGCGCTTCGTTGCATAAGGCCCGGTATTGATCTCCCGATATCTTGTGCGCACAAGCGCGCTCGGATGGTTTCAGGAACGTCATCACGGTCGTGAGCACGGCCAGCAGCACGGAGAACATAGCCGCCAGCACCGGATAATTTCCTGCGAAGGCCATGCCCGCCAAGACGCTCAAAGCCACCGCCGCAATGCCTACACAATAGTGGTAGCGTCTCCAGCGCACCGCCGCGGCGGCTTGCGCCTCGCCGCTCAGGATGCAGGCATTTTCCAGTTGCGACAGTTCGCTGGCAACGGAACGCTTTGTGGTGGGCGAATGGACTTCGTATTGTTCGGGCATGGCAAAACTCCCTGCGGATCTGGATATATAGTCAATATCGTCATTCGGAACGGCGCGGAATCTCTACGGATTCGCGTTCAGGCAATGGGGCCGAGATAGTCCGTCTTGCCGATTGGTACGCCATTGTGCCGCAGCAGGTTATAGGCCGTCGTCAGATGAAAATAGATGTTGGGAATCGAGTGCCGCAGCAAAAAGACCTCGCCTCTGTATGCCTTGCCCGGATTCCACGGCAAACGCACTTCACGATTGGCGCTGTCCGCGAAATCGCTTTCTTTGAAGCTTCGCAGATAGGCTGTCGAATTGGCGATGCGCGTTTTCAGTTCGGCAAAACTGGTTTCGTTGTCCTCGAATTTGGGCGCTTCCTTGCCAGTCAGCCATGCCGGGGCAAAGCGGCTCATGTCGCTGACCATGCGAATTTGGCGGATCAGTGGAAACATGTCCGGAAACAGGCGCGCGTCGAGCAAGGCGCGTTCCTCGATTTTGTTGGCTTCGGCATATGCCACGGCCTTGTCCAGTAAATGCGACAGATTGTCCAGGACGCAAATATTGCCGAGAACCGCCAATTGGTAGTAGCTAACGCTCATGAAATGACTCCTTTGCTGTTGTGTGATGCGAAAACACGGCGCATCGCGCATCATACGCGACTGCGATGTCGCGTGCATTATCAGCTTTCGCGCTTCACGCTCCACACTTCACAACTCCGCGCGGGCCGGGCAATCGCATGGCCGCCACATGACGGCCGGAGTCAAGTCATCCCCCCGGATTCCCGGAGAATCCAGGGGGGCTTCCTCAATACCAGACAAACCAGCCCAAGAGGCTCAGCAGGATGATGGAGACCACCACCAGGCAGAAGCCAGCCTTGACCATTTCTTTTTGCCGGATGTAGCCGGTGCCGAACACGATGGCGTTTGGCGGCGTAGCGACCGGCAGCATGAAGGCAAGGGATGCGCCTATGCCAATGACGAGCGGCAACAGATGGGGCGGCATGCCCAGGGCTTCGCCGACTGTGCCAAAGAGCGGCACCATCAGTGCGGCGCTGGCGGTATTGCTGGAGAACTCCGTCAGAAAAATGATGAACGTGGCGGAGACGAAAAGGATGGTGAACCAGTGGCCATCGCCGAGCAGTTGGCTGATGGACTGGGCCATCACGAGACTGGCGCCGGAATCTTTCAATATGGCGCTCAGGGCCAGCCCGCCGCCGAACAGAAAGAGCACGCCCCATTCGGTGTTTGTTTGAATCTGCCGCCAGCTTGCAACGCCAGTAATGCCGATCAGCACAGCCGCGCCGATGGCGACGACGGAGTCGAACTGCTTGACCCCGCCCAGCCAGATGCTGATTTGCGCGCTGAATATCCAGCACAGCGCCGCCAGGGCGAATATGCCGACAGTCATGACGCGCGGCGGCGTCCATTTGAATACATGGGCTTCGACCGTAACGCGATGGCTCAGCCTGGGCCGGAAGACCAGATACAGCACGCCGACCATCAGGGGCATCATGATGATCATCACCGGCAGGCCGAATTTCATCCAGCCCATGAAATCCAGCCCCAGGTATGCGGCGGTGATGGCGTTCGGCGGCGAGCCGACCAGCGTACCCAGTCCGCCGATGCTGGCGCTGAACGCCACGCCCAGAAGAAGGAAGGTGTAGGTGTTGTGTTCCTTTTCGGCATCCAGATTGCTCAGGATGCCCAGCGCCAGTGGCAGCATCATGGCGGCGGTGGCAGTATTGCTGATCCACATCGACAGCGCGGCGGTCGCCACGAAAAGCATGATGGCGGCAGCGCCCAGGTGGCCGCGCGCCAGCGACAGCAGGCGATTGGCGATGAAACGGTCTATTCCCTGGATGTGCAGGGCCGTGGCCAGCGCAAAACCGCCGAAGAACAAAAAGATGGTGGGGTCGGCAAAAGACTTGAGCGACTGGCTGATGTCCATCAGGCCAAGGACGACCGCCAGGATGGGCACCAGCAGCGCGGTAATGGTGATGTGTATGGCCTCGGTCAGCCACAGCGCGCCAATAAAGAACAGCATCGCCAGCCCGGCGTTGGTTTTCGGCTCATAGGGAAGAAAGCGCAGCAGCGCGAGCATGATGGCGATGTCGGCGGCCAGGATGAGGAATTCTTTTTTCTCCGCGATCCATCCCCGCGACAGGGCGGGTTCCATGCTTTCCAGATTATCGGCGGGTTCAATTATTGTGTTGCTCACGGGAAAGACTCCTGAATGTTATGCAAGAAAACCTCTGGACAGTCCCTATCCATCCGGGCTGGGCTTTTGAAAGACATCGATTTCATTTGAAATATCCTTCGACAAGCCCAGGGCGAACGGCGGCATCGTTCAGAGTTTGCTTTGATAAGCAGATATCGGCGGCTGTGGTATTGAGGCGAAAGCGCGCCGCTTACAGCTTGTCGCGCAGATGCCGCGCCGCTTCGACCATGTGCGCGAGCGCGGCTTTCGTTTCAGGCCAGGCGCGGGTTTTCAGGCCGCAGTCGGGGTTGACCCACAATTGCCCGGCGGGGATTACCGCGAGCGCTTTGTTCAGCAGCTGCTCGATTTCTTCGGTCGAGGGAATGCGCGGCGAATGGATGTCATAAACGCCGGGGCCGATTTCGTTCGGGTAGCGGAACGTGGCAAATGCCTCCAATAGCTCCATGTCGGAGCGGCTGGTTTCGATGGTAATGACATCGGCGTCCATAGAAGCGATTTCCGGCAGAATGTCGTTGAATTCGGAATAACACATATGCGTGTGGATTTGTGTATCGTCGGCCACACCGGACGCAGCGATGCGGAAAGCGCGCGTCGCCCAGGCGAGGTAATCTGCCCGACCTTCCCGGCGCAGCGGCAAACCTTCGCGGATGGCGGGTTCGTCGATCTGGATGATGCCGATGCCTGCCTGTTCCAGATCGATTACCTCGTCCCGGATGGCCAGCGCGATCTGTGCCGCCGTCGTGGCGCGGGGCTGGTCGTCGCGCACGAACGACCATTGCAGGATAGTGACCGGGCCGGTCAGCATGCCTTTCATCGGCTTCGGCGTCAGGCTTTGGGCGTAGCGCGACCAGTCGACGGTCATTGGCGCCGGGCGCGACACGTCGCCGTAGATGACGGGCGGCTTGACGCAGCGGGAACCGTAAGACTGCACCCATCCGGCGGCGGTGAAGGCAAAGCCGGAAAGCTTCTCGCCAAAGTATTCGACCATGTCGTTGCGTTCCGCCTCGCCATGGACGAGCACATCAAGTCCCGCTTCTTCCTGGAAGGCGACAGTTCCGGCGATTTCTTCCCGCATGGCCGCCGTATAGTCGCCCAGGCTCATTTCACCACGCCGGAAAGCGGCCCGCGCCGCGCGGATCGACGCGGTTTGCGGAAACGAACCGATTGTGGTGGTCGGCAGGAGCGGCAAATGAAAACGCGCTTTCTGCGCCGGACGGCGTTCCTGGAAAGGCGACTTCCTCCGGTCAATATCGGGCGGCAACGCGGAGAGACGCGCGCCAACTTCCGGCGCATGCACGCGCCGGCTGGCCCCGCGGCTTTGCAATGCCCGGCGGGATTCGTCCATCCTTATACTGGCGGAAGCTTCTCCTTGCAGGGCCAGCTTGAGTGTCTGCAACTCTTGCAATTTTTCGGCGGCGAAACTCAACCAGGAACACAGTTCCGCATCCAGCCCCGTTTCCGCCGAGACGCTGAAAGGCACATGCAGAAGCGAGCAGGAAGCCGAAAGCCAGACTTCGCGCGGCGTCGACAGCCTCTCCGAGCGGAGAAAGTCCAATGTCCGATCCAGGTCGGCGCGCCAGATATTGCGTCCGTCGATGAGTCCGAGGGACAGCACTTTGTGCGCGGGCAACCAGTCGCCCGCAAGCAGGGCGTCCTCCGGCGCGCGCACGGCATCGACATGCAGACCGGCCACCGGCAAGCGGCTGGCGAGATTGAAATTTTCCTTCAGGGGAGAAAAATACGTCGCCAGCAAAATGCGCGCGCCGGTCGCGGCAAGCTGGTGATAAGCCGGCTCGAATGCCTGCTGCCATTCCGGCGGCAAATCCAGTCCGAGGATCGGTTCGTCGATTTGCACCCATTCCGTTCCTTCTGCGTGAAGACGCGCAAGAATTTGCTGGTAAATAGGCAATATTTTTTTCAGCAGATCGAGGCGGGAAAAACCCGCCGTTTTTTCTTTGCCCAGCCACAGGAAAGTCAGCGGCCCAATCAAAACGGCTTTGACGGAATGCCCAAGCTGTTTCGCCTCGTCTATTTCGGAGAAAAACCGCTCGCTATTCAGGGAAAAATCCGTGTCGGCGGAAAACTCCGGCACCAGATAGTGATAATTGGTATCGAACCACTTGGTCATATCCAGGGCCGGGCAGGATTTTTCCTGCGCGCCATCTCCTTCGCGGGCCATGCCGCGCGCCAGAGTGAAATAGCGGGAAAGCTCAGCTTCCGCGCCGGAAAAGCCAAAGCGCGAGGGTTCGCAGCCGAGCAATTGAATATGATTGGCAACTTGATCGTAAAAAGCAAAATCTCCCACCGTCACAAAATCCAGCCCCGCTTCGCGCTGCAAAGCCCAGTGCCGGGCGCGCAGATCGCGCCCGGCAATTTCCAGTTCATCGAGTGATATTTCGCCGCGCCAATAACGCTCCAGAGCAAATTTGAGTTCACGGTTCGCGCCAATGCGGGGGAAACCGGGGATATGTGTACGTACACGCAGCATCATGAAGATTCCTGTAGGAAAACTCTGGACAAATATGGAGAAGCCGTTATTTCGACGGGGCGGGCATCTGCATGCCGTCGAAAGCGCTCAACACATGTTGCCGAAATAGCCGGGCGCTTTCCCGGCAAAAATTCTCGACAGATCCGGACTCACCGCTGGCGATGGCCTGCGCCATGCTCTCCCGCTGCCTTTCCGCGCAAAAGGCTTCTGCCTGCGTGAGCGCCGGCCCGATGCCCATGCGCAATTGCTCATACAGGCTTTTCGTTGCCGCCGCGAACGGCAGCGCCACCACGAATCCGAAAAATCCCCAATAACGGCGCGATTCGAGAGGCATATCCACTGCCATGGCCCGGCAGTCGCCCCGCGCATCTCCCATACACCGGAGCATCGTGAAAAGGCGGACGCCTTCGAGCACGTCCAGGAGATTTTCAATATCGGCGCGGCAATACCGGGCGATGCGATACCCGCCCTCCTTGCGCATGAACAGCAATCGCTCGTCGGCGAGCTGTTCCAGAGCCTTCGCCAGCGCCAAGTGGCCCACGCCATAGTGAATCGTCAACGCGGCCTCATCCAGGGGCGCTTCCGCCGGAAATTCATGCGCGAAAAGACGGGCGCGGATGGAATCCGCCAGCGCGTCGCTCAACATGCGCCGACGGGAAATTGGGCTTCCTGTCGCTGTCAACTGGGTCATGATCGAACTTGGGATTGCCCCTTGCCGGAGCATTCCGCTTGCCTTTTTCTACGAAAGTTCGCAATGTATACAATTGCCGACCGCCCAGAAACACTAAAATAGCGTAGAAATGCAAAGGTCCACGCGATACATTGCGAACTTTGCAAACATTCCGGAGAAAAGAAAAGAGATGCGAAAAAGTTTTGCCGGGGTGCGCCTGAAGCGTCTCCGCGAAGAACGCGGCTTGACCCAACTTGCCTTGGCGCGGGCGCTGGAACTGTCGCCGAGCTACCTCAATCAACTGGAACAAAATCAACGTCCGCTGACAGTTCCCGTGCTCTTGAAGCTCAATGCCGTGTTCGGCGTCGATGTCCAGCGTTTTTCCGAAGACGGCGAAGTGCGCCTGATGGCCGGCCTGCGGGAACTGTTCAGCGAAACACTGGCGGAAGAAGCGGTATCGCTCGCCGAAATGGAAGAAATGGCCGCCAACATGCCGGGCGTCGCCCGGATGCTGATCCGCCTGGGGCAGCGGCAACGCGAAATCCAGGAGCGCGAAGCCGTACTGGCCGCGCAACTGGGGCAGGACCAGGACCGCGGCGACATTTTGCTGCTGAAACCCATGCCCTACGAAGAAGTGCGCGATTTCTTCTACGACCGCCACAATTACATAGATAGCATCGACATCCAGGCGGAACGCGCTTTCGAGGCATGGAAGCTCAAGCCCGGCAACCCATTGGACGGGCTTGAACAACGCTTGCGCCAGCAGCACGACATCCGCGTACTGCGGGAAAGCGCTGCGGGCGAAGAAACGCACGGCGGCGCTTTGCGCGAATTCTGCCCCGAACAGCGGATACTGAAACTCTCCCCGCAGCTGCGCCCCGGCCAGATGGCTTTTCAGATGGCAACACAACTGGCCTTACTGGAAGCGGGCGATGCCATTGCCGCCATGACCCAGGATGCGCGGCTCTCCAGCGACGAAGCGCGGCAACTCCTGTACATCGGACTGGCCAATTATTTTGCCGGAGCCTTGATCCTGCCTTACCGCCTGTTTCTCGACCGGGCCGAGCAGCTAGGCTACGACATCGAGCGTCTGGCCCATGAATTCAGCGTCGGTTTCGAGACGGCCTGCCACCGCCTCTCGACCCTGCAACGCGCGGACGCGCGCGGTGTGCCATTCTTTTTTGTGCGCGTCGACCGCGCTGGCAACATTTCCAAGCGGCAGTCCGCCACCGATTTCCACTTTTCCCGCATTGGCGGTTCCTGTCCGCTGTGGAATATCTACGAAGCCTTCGGACAACCCCGCCGCATCCTGACCCAACTGGCTACCATGCCCGATGGACGCGCCTACCTCTGGATTGCGCGCACCGTCTCGCATGGCCGCCCCGCTTACGATTCCCCCGGCAAGATTTTCGCCATCGGGCTGGGATGCGACATTCGCCACGCCGAGCGCCTGATCTACAGCAGGCATCTCAATCTGAAAGACACCGTAAATTTCACCCCCATCGGCTCCGGCTGCAAACTCTGCCCACGCGAAAATTGCCCCCAACGCGCCTTTCCATCCCTCGGCGTCCCGCTCTCGATCGACGAAAACATCAGCCGCTTTATGCCCTATACCTTTGGAACGGCCATTAACCCGGCAAAGAAATGAACAAGGTTTGAGCGTATCCAGCCCTTCTGCGCCGGACAATCGCACGAATGCTCAGGACGAGCGGAGCTATAAAGAAGGCCGCATAGAATGGGGCAACAAAAAAGCATTAACCCAGATTGTCCATTAGCCCTGGCTGAGCGCATGCGTGGATGGGACGACAAATATGTTTTTGTTTAGTAAATACAAAACAGGCGGATTTGTCTGGCTTTACATTTCAGGATGCGCGTCATACTGCCGCCACTTGGATAGCGGGCCGCATGAAAGCGGATAACTTGCCGTCGTTGTAAGCTATTTCTGATTTGTGTAGCATGTTTGGATGGATGGATATTAGTCAGGCGTTGACGTATTTAAATCCTTCCGCATCTGACATTACTAAACGGATAAGGTGATCTATGTCTTTATTGTATCAACCGCGAAAGGGGGCTGTTGTCCGTTGTGATTTTCGGGGGATGATTTCGCCGGAAATGGTAAAAATGCGTGATGTAGTTATTATTTCTCGGCACCCACATAATCCCAGGCTTGTTACTATTGTGCCTCTTTCGGCGAGTCAGCCGCGTTGTGTTGAGGGGTATCACTATGAGCTAGCGATTGATCCTCGTCCTAATGGCGATTCGATGCATCCTATATGGGTTAAGTGCGACATGATTTATACAGTTAGTCTTGATCGTCTTGATATGCATTACTTGAGCACGCGGCGGGGTGGGCGTCAGGTTGTCCCGGTTAAGCTGTCCTCTGAGGACATGGGGGCGGTGATGCGGTGTGTTGCATTTTCGCTTGGCTTGGTCTAGTCTGGCTACGTTCCCGTAAGGGGCTTTGAGTCTGGATCCGCTTCGGCGTTGATCCAGCCGGGCGGCGGTGATGACAAGCTGCCGATTCCGCAATAAAGGGCGCTTCGGCGCCCTTTGTCATTCCTGACCTTGGTAATCGCGCACTTCTCGAACACACCGCCGATACTGGCAAGAACCACCGTTCGCCCTGAGCCTGTCGAAGGGCATTCTTCATGAAATCAACGGTTTCAATCAAGCTTAACCCGAACGCTTGATACCGCTCGGCAGCAGAGAAATGGGCCATATGGATAATATTTGGGCTAATGACCAATTTGGGATTAATGCAGCCACTATGGAATTTCGGCCTTCCGAGCTTGCTCGGGCGAGCTTTTAGCTCGGGCGAGCAAGCTTTGTGCTCGCCGGATGCAGTTAATTACTGCTCCGAGGCAGCTTTTAGCATCGACATCCGGGGCTTCGAGCTTGCCCGAGGCAGCTCCGAGCTTGTTCGGGCGAGCTTTTAGCTTGTTCGAGCAAGCTCGGAGCATCTATGTGTCGATGCTTTGAGCTGCTCCGAGGCAGCTCTGAACTGGTTAGAGGCAGCCCGGAGCTGGTCAGAGGCAGTTCTGTGCGCCCTCGGGGCAGCAAAATGCTGCTCCGCCGAAGCTCGACGCTCGCCCAGGCAAGCGCCGGACTCATTCGGGCAAGCCCGGCAGTACCAGGCCGATGTCCACAAACCGGGCCTGCTCGAAAAACACGCGCAGCGGCCTGCCCGGCACTGCTTCCATCAAGCGGTTTGTTCAAGGGGCGGCGCAAACCGCCAGGCATCGGCGAGCGTCCGCTCCACAGCATCCAGCGCGCATTTGCAGCGTTCTTCCGGCGTACCGCGCAGTTCCAGCCAGGGGACTTCCTGTGCGGCGAGCCGCTCACGGAAACGTCCGCTCATCCATTGGCGGATGTGCTCGCCATCGCGCAAGCCGTCGTCGTTGAAAGGGACGCCTGCATCGCTCGTCAATAGATACAGGGCGCGCGGCGGCATGGCGGCGGCGATTCCGGCAACTTCATCGCTGGAGCGGCCCATGTAGCGCTCATGCCAGATGCACGTCGCCAAGGCATCGGTATCGCAGACCAGGACCGGGCCGCCATTGCGGGCAGCCTCTTCCTCGCGCCGGCACTGTTCGGACGCGATGGCGGTGAAATCCCCGCTTTCCCAAGCGATGTCCTCCACGCGCGCGCCGGGCTGGGCGGCGCGGGCCAGCGCGAGCAGGTTGACGCTGTATTCGCGCCCATATTCGGCTACCCAGCCCGTGCCTTCCCAGATACCGCCGCGTTCGCGCAAAGCGGCTGCCAGGTCGCGCGAGAGCGTGGTCGTCCCGCTGGATTCCGCGCCCAGGGCCACGACGCGCAGCGCCAATCCCGCCCGTACCGCCGGAGAAAGCCATTGCCATTGCGCGACCGGGGAAGCGCGCACCGCGGTGCCCGATACGGGATACAGATCGCGGCTGCGATCCAGGCAGACATGGGCAGCCGCAAAGCGGCGCGCAAGCTCCTCGCCGTAGGACTCGGACGTGAACACCGCATCCACCGCCGGAGCCTGCCCATAATCCCGGTCGGCACGGACGATTGCCCGCCGCATCGCCTCCACATGCGCGGCCCATATCCGCGGACAGTTGTAATCGACCGGCACATCGTCCAACTCCGCAACGATCCGCACATGCGGCGCGGCGGAAAACGACTCGCGCAGCCACTCCACGCGCTGCCGCATGGAAATTGTCTCGACGCTCGCCCCGAGCACGCCGACCGTAACGCGGCGGCAATGCGCGGCAGCCGTGCGGATCAGATACTCGTGGCCGAGATGCGGTGGATAGAATTTGCCGATGACCAGCCCGTGAGCATATACAACCCGGCTCATGCCGAAGCATCCGCGCGCGGCAGCCTGCGCCAATGCCGCCAGCCCCGCAGGCAGATCAGCAGGTATACCGTATAAAGAACGGCGATCAGCGGCAGGCCGCGGCTCCAGTACAACGGAATGGAAATCAGGTCGACCGCAATCCACCAGGCCCAGGTCGAAAGCTGCCGGCGATTGAGCTGCCATTGCGCGCAAAGGCTCAGCGCCGTGATCAGTGCATCGATGGGCGGACTGGCGCCCTGGAGCGAAATCAGCAGCCGCCACAAGACGAGCGTGAGCGCCGCCGCAACGCCGAACAAGATCGCCTGCTCTCTCGGCGAACTGGAAAATACCGGCGACGACTCCCCGGCATGCCCCCCGGAAAGCCACTTCCGCCAGCCGATCACCGCCAGGACGATGAACACGATCTGGAGCGAAGCGTCGGCAAACAGCCCGCGCTGGAAAAAGACCAGGCCCAGGATGATGCAATTGAGAATGCCCGTCGGAAAATTCCAGATATTGGCCCTGGCTGTCAGCCAGACACAGGCGAGGCCGGTGACGAAACCCAGGATGTCGCCAGCAGACATCGGCGCTCCAGCCACGGCAAACAAGGGGGAAGTCAACAATGCAAGGGCTGGCATACGGACAATGTGCTAAAAAAAGCCGCGCTGCCAGACGGAGTCATGCGGCAGCTTGGCGTCAGAAGGCATAACGCGCTCATACCCGCCCCATTCACACTCACACTCACGCTCAAGACCCGGCAGCGTCGACATTGCGCGCGACGATGTTTCGTATCGAATTCAGCCTGCCATGGAAAAAGTGATCCGCTCCCGGCAGCACGAACACCGGCAACTCCTGCGGACGCGCCCATTCGAATACGTTGGCGAGCGGAACGGTATCGTCGACTTCGCCATGGATTATCAAGGCCGGGACACCCTTGGGAAGAGCGGGCGTCTCATACTTGCGCGCGCCGCCGGTATCCACCATGCCCGCTGCCATGCCGACCAGCACGAGATGGCGCGGAGCCAGGCCGCTGGCGGCAAGACGGACGGCAAGCCGCGCCTGCACATAAGCGCCGAACGAGAAGCCCCCCAGGACCAGCGGCAAATCGCCCCAACGCGCGCGCGCCCAGTCCAGCACGGCGAGCATATCCTCGCTCTCGCCAGCGCCATGGTCATGCACACCCTCGCTTGCGCCAACGCCACGAAAATTGGGCCGCAAGGCGACATAGCCGAGATCGCGGAAAACGCGCGCCAGCGTATGCACCACCTTATTACTGTTGGCTCCGCCGTAGAGCGGATGCGGATGACACACCAAGGCGATGCCCCGCGCTTCGGCAGGCGCATCGGCCAGAATCTCGATTTGCCCCGCCGCGCCACGCGCCACGGCGGATTCACTGGGAAGGGGACGATTCATCGTGAAAATCCATATAACTCCGCGCTGAAACACTGAGCGGCGAGATGAAGAACGCTGGACGGCAGGATTATCGCATTTGCCCCCGAGGGTATTTGAGCCGAACTTGCTCTGATATTGGCGGCGTATTCGAGCCTGCGTGCGGATTGCCATCTGCCTCTACACCTGCCCCCCGCAGGGGGCGATGGCCATCGTCCCGCCAAGCAGCTTCGGGGGCCAAGCAGTGCCGCCGGAATCATAAGCTCGCAGCGGCGGATTTCCTGTACCCGTCTTCGAGGCGCTCGCCACGCAACAAGCCGAAGGCGGACAGATACGCCAGCGCGGCGAAAGGCCACACAGCGGCCACCAATCGGCACAAACCGTAGAAATTCGGATAATTGGCGCGCACGATGAGGGCCGGGCCGCTGCTCTGGAGATAAGGGCTTTCCGGCATCATATTTATGAGGACGCTGGCCATCAGCAAACCAGTGCCTGCCAAAGCATGCTGCGCCACCCTTGGCAAACACAGGGCGACGGCGAAAAGCGCCCCGCCGATGAGCAGGCCGTATTCGATGCCCGGCGTCATCCAGATCAAAGGATTCGGCGGAATGAGGCAGATGGCGCAGGCCGCGGCGTGCGCGCCCGTGCCCAGCACGAGCAGCGCCACGGCAAGGATCGGCCCTTTCAGGCGCAGCATGCAGCGCGCGAACAGACCGACGGCGACCATCATGCTGGCGGTCTGCGCGGCCTCGAAGGCAATGAGCCGTCCGGCCTCGAAAGGCAGCGGCGGCGCAATGCCCAGCAAGCGGCGCAGCTCGCCGCCCCCGAACAAGAGATGATCGGGTGTGAGCTGCACGAACAGCCAGAACGCGACAAGAATCAGGCCCGCATCGCCGATCCGGCCATTGGCGATGTAACGTTCGCGCCAGCGCATCAAGCCGCGTCCGGGAGCGAACAGCGCCTGCCCCTGCCATGCCCAGGCCAGCGCTCCCAAGAAAGCGCCGCAGACATTGGTAGCGATATCCAGGTTGCTGGCAGTGCGCGAAGGCAAAAAGCCTTGCAAGGTTTCCAGGCTGAAACTGAGCAGCAGGGCGCACAGCATCGCAACACCGATCTGCCGCTTCAAGGTCCAGTGCTGCGGCAAGGCGGAAAGCGCGAGGAAGCCCAGCGGAATGTAGCCGAGAATGTTGACGACTATGTCGCCCCTGTTGATGTACTTCTGCCACGGCGCAATCAGGTAGTCGAACATCGGCAGCCCATTCATCTGCCAGCCGCTCAATGGATGCAGGCAGGCGTATATCAGCAGGACTGTGTAGGCAATGGCGAAATAGCGAAGCAGCGATCTGGCGGAAGACACGTAGCTATGCAAACGGCGGAGCGGCAAGGAATGGACGAAGCGGCAAGTCTAACATTCCGGACAGACTTCGGCAGGCCCGGCTCGGCCCGAACGGCAAGGGCAGCGGCGCAATGAGCGGCCAGACCCCGCGGATGGCACGGCCCGCTGGCGGGATGATATTTGCCGTTGTAATATGCACAAGCCTCGGATAAAATGCACCGGACATGCACAGACCCTTTCTCTCTCCCCGCAATGATATAGTCTTCAAGATGCTCTTCGGCGATGCCCGCAACGTCGACATCCTGACCGCATTCCTCGAAGCCGCGCTTGACCTGCCGCCGGAAGACTACGAAGAAGTCACCATCGTCGACCCGCATCTCGCGCGCGAGAACCCGAAAGACAAGCTCGGCATACTCGACGTAAAGGTCAGGACGCCCTCCGGCAAGATCATCGACATTGAAATCCAACTCTCCGATCAGGCTCAAATGCGGGCGCGCATCGTCTACTACCTGGCCCGAATGGTTACGGAGCAAATCGGCGAAGGAGACGACTACCGCAAGATCGAACGCTCGATCTGCATCCTGGTCACGGACTACGTACTGGTATCCGAGAACAGGAACTACCATAATCGCTACCAGCTTCACGATCCCGGCACGGGGTCATGTTTCACCGATCTACTGGAAGTCGACACCCTCGAACTTCCGAAGCTGCCCAGGGACAGGGACGGGACAGGACTCTGGGACTGGCTGAAATTCCTGGATGCCCGTAGCGAAGAGGAACTGAACATGCTGGCCGACAAGAACCCGCGAGTGAAAAA
>JAIRWW010000232.1 GCA_031268685.1 Azoarcus sp. | reverse complement strand
GGGCAGATCCTGCTGGTATCGCACCTGCGCCCAGCCGGTAATGCCAGGCTTGACACAATGGCGTATGCCGTAAAACGTAATCTCGCGCGCCAGGCGGTCAACGAAAAAGGGCCGTTCCGGACGCGGCCCGACCAAACTCATTTCTCCCGCCAGCACGTTCAACAGCTGCGGCAGCTCATCGATGCGCAAATTGCGGATGATACGCCCGACCCGCGTTATCCGGTCGTCGTCCGAAGCCGTCAGGAGCGGCTCCCCCTTTTTCTCGGCATTGGGGCGCATGCTGCGAAACTTGAGAACCCTGAAGACCTGACCGCCCAGGCCGACTCGTTCCTGGCGGTAAAACACCGGCCCGCGATCCTCGGACACGATCAGGAGAGCGGTCACGATCAGCAACGGCGAAATCAGGATCAGCAGCACGCTACCCAACGCCAGATCAAACATGCGCTTGACGAACACCTGACGCAGGGACTGTTGAAAACCATCGCCATAAATCAGCCAACTCATGCGCAGGGAATCCAGCCGCACCTGCCGGCGAACCCTTTCATGAAACGACGACAGGTCGAAGATTTTTACGCCGAGAAGCTTGCAATCGAGCAACTCGCGCACAGGCAATGCGCTGCCGCGCCGTTCGCGCACAGCAACGATGATTTCGTCGATTTTCAACTGCCTGACCGCGTTGACGAGACTGCTGCTGGAGACAATCTTGTTGGCATCGACAAGCTTTTCCTCGTCGATTTCCGGAGAGAAAAAGCCCTGCACGCCCACCCTTCCCTGCTCCGGACGCAATAAAATGCGCTGCACTTCCAGCGCGTCCTCGCCGGTGCCGATAACCAATATGCGGGGAGCGAAAAGCGACGAAGCCTGACTGCGATTGATGGATACCCGCAAAATCAGCACGATCAGGGTGAGCGCAAGCACCTGAATCTGCATAGCCAATGAAGAAAAGCCGTTCCATGGCAGAAACAGGATAAGGCCATAAGCCACCGGCAAACAGAACAGCACGGCCAGCACGAGACGCGCGAACGCAATGCGCGGACTATCTTCATCCACCGGCCTGTACAGGCCGAACGCGAAACTGACAACCACCATCGCCATGGCAAAACCAAACGCCGACAGAAACAATCCTTCATGTTCCATTTCGCCGGAATAGGGCCAAAACAAGGCCGAGACGACGATTATCGTCATGAACAAAAACAAATCGAGACAAAGCCGTCGCACAACATGCAACGGGAAATAATGGCTAAATATTCTTAGCATGACATTCTCGAAAAACCCGGCTCAGGATGGGTGAACACATGAACAAATAAACAAATGCCTTTCATATTGCATTGTCTGACAATAAAGCTTAGTAATTCATTATATCAGTCATTTTCACCACAGTATATTCTCCTGAGTTATGTGGCTACCCGATATTAGCTGGAATTTTCTGAGCGAAATATAAAAATAACCTTCTGTGATAGATGCCCTTGCAACAAGCCTTTCCGAGTACCGAATACAATTTCAGGCACATCCCCGCCACTAAGCAATTCAATTAATCTAGCGAAACCCTTGCGCGATTTTTTAGCGAAGTTGAAACCTCCGGCTTTGGGTCTTCGTAGCCAAGCGCCACGAGACAACCGACAAAGAGTATGAACGCATTGAGACGTGACGAGCGTGGCAAATCACCCAATCGTCCTGACTGGAAGCCTCGATCCGGCAGCGCTGGCCAAAACCGGCCGGGATCAGGATACCGCTTACCCAGAGCGCCGCTTACGTGGACGGCGCAAAACCGCTGGCCGCCTCCCGGAGTATCGCGCTTCTCTACCTGGGCTTGTTCCCCAGGATCAAATGCGACAGCCCTGCCAAGCGATGCGATGCGATGCGGCAGTCTTATGCCCGGCAGGCTGATAGAATCATCCAATTCCCATCTTGCCGTTCGTCCCGCATACCATGCCAAATACGTCCAAAAACCATACGCTCAAAAACCACATTGACGATGTCCGCATCGCCGGAATAAAAGAACTGGCGCCTCCCGCGCATGTGCTGCGGGAATTCCCCGCCACGCCAACCGCCGCGGCAACGGCTTTCGACGCCCGTCAGGCGATACACAACATCCTGTACGGCGCCGATGACCGATTGCTCGTCATCATCGGGCCGTGCTCGATCCACGACGCCGAAGCTGCGCGCGATTACGCCCACCGCCTCAAGACCGAAGCCCTGCGCCTGAAAAACGAGCTCCTCGTGGTAATGCGGGTCTACTTTGAAAAGCCGCGAACCACCGTGGGCTGGAAAGGACTGATCAACGACCCATACCTCGACGGCAGCTACGCTATCAACGAAGGCTTGCGGCTGGCGCGCAGCCTGCTGTGGGAAATCAACGAACTGGGCTTGCCTGCCGGCACTGAATTTCTGGACATGATTACGCCGCAATATATCGCCGACCTCGTAGCCTGGGGCGCGATCGGAGCGCGCACGACCGAGAGCCAGGTACACCGCGAGCTTGCTTCCGGGCTGTCTTGTCCGGTCGGGTTCAAGAATGGCACCGACGGCAACGTAAGAATAGCCGTCGATGCAATCAAGGCCGCACGCTCGCCGCACCATTTCCTCAGCGTGACCAAGGCCGGCCATTCCGCCATCGTCGCCACCAGGGGCAACGAAGATTGCCACGTCATCCTGCGCGGCGGCAAAGAACCAAACTACGATGCCGCCAGCGTCGACGCGGCCTGCCGGGAACTGGCAAAGGCCGGGGTATTGTCCAGAGTCATGGTCGACTTCTCGCATGCCAACAGCCGCAAACAGCACCGCTTGCAGATCGACGTGGCGCACGATATCTCCGCGCAGCTTGCGGCTGGCGAGGAGCGCATCGTCGGCGCGATGGTGGAATCCCATATCAAGGAAGGCCGCCAGGATTTGTCGCCAGACCTGGCGCCAGAGTACGGAAAAAGCATCACCGACGCCTGCATCAGCTGGGAAGACAGCATTGCCGTACTCGACCTGCTCGCCAATGGCGTGCGGCAGCGGCGGACAAGGCGCGCATCCGCTGGGGCAGTCAAATAAAAAGCCGGTTTACACCGCAAGCAGAACTATGTCGTTTTTGCGCTGCCCGACAGATTGCGCGTCAGGAACATCAGGACGCCGACGACGACGACAAGGAGCGCCGTCCCCACGAGCAGGGCATATTCCTCTATCTGGAGAATTGCATAAAGAATCGCATACAGGGACATGAGCAACACGGCGAGAACGCCGCCCTGAATGGGACTGCGGAGCGCAACAGCCATATACAGGCTGTTCATGACGACCGAGATGGCAGAGGCGGCCAGAAAAGCGTTGAGAAAACTCGTATGCTCCGCAAGCGAGAGAAGGGTGAGGTAAAAAAGGACCATTGCGACGCCGACGAGGCAATACTGCATAAAGTGTAGCCGCTTGAGAGAAACCAATTCAAAAGCGAGCAGGGCGATGAACGTGAGGCCGATAAAAAGGATCGCGTATTTGACTGCACGCCCGATCTGCGTGTAAAGCGAAACGGGTTCGAAAAGCTCAACGCCGACGGTAAAATTCGCGAGTTCGGACAATTCGCGCTCCAGGCCTTCCAGGGAGGCGCTGGCCGCTTGGGGGTAGGTACGGCTCAGGTGAGGAATGTCCCATACGGCGGAAAAGCGCCCGGCGCCGTTGTCGATCGAGTGGATCTTCGGCAAGATGGCGCCGGAAAACTTGGGGTGCGCCCAAGCGGCCGTGAGCGTAATTTGTGTGTTCTCGCCCACCGGCGTGAAATAGATTCCTCCACTGCCATTGATGGCGGCAGTGAATGAGAAATCGCGTTTTGTGCCGGCATCTTTTGCAGGATCGAGCGAAAGCGGCGCATGGAAACCCGACTGGAGGATGTTTCCGATCCCGGTTCCGGGCTGGTAAGGCGCAGAAGGCTTTCCGTCCCAGGCAAGCGTACCAATGGAAGCGATGGCCTTGAGATCGGCGACGCCTACGGCGAACCAGGCGTCGGCCCACTCGACGCGGTGAACGTTTTCCCCAAATTCGGCGGCGTTTTGCGGAATTTTGAAATTTCCCGTAACGGCGATTTGGCTCGTGTAAACGACATATTCGTAAATGCCGCGCGCGCGTTTCTGTGGCTCGATATTCGCTTCAAAATTGACAGCCGCCGGCAGAAGGATGCGGTATTCGCGTTTCATGATTTCGTTGGCGATTTTTTTACCGTTTTTTGACTCGGTGTAAGAAATGTACTTCCGGATGAAAGGAATGACCAATACCGGTCCGCGCATCTGCTGCGTTCCACCCCAGTGCCTGGAAATATCATTGATGGCGGTTTCGTGCATCGAGGATCGCTCTTCGACAAGATCAGCGGTGAATTCAAGCGGGATGATCAAACCGAGGGTCAGGAGAAGGACGATCAGACAGTGCAGGGGGATCGATCCGGAAATTTTGAAGGCAGCCCTCCCTGTGGCCGGAGAGGGAGCGGGCAGGGAAAGCTGGTGACTGTCGTCGGCACAGGAAGAAGACTCTTTACCTTCAGTGGCTTCCTGCGCGCTTTGGTTATCGGGAGTATTCTGGCGCCGCCAGAAGCGAATAAAGGCAAACAGGCCATATATTGCGAATCCCACAAAAAGCAGAAAAACAAGAAAAACCACGACTGCGGCGAGCATAGTCATTTACAGATCCATTATTTTGAAAAAAGGAATATTTCCAAGGCCAATCACTATAGTTTGGGTCGGCGAAACATGCAACGGATGAGCCGGAAATTCGGAAAACCCGTTTGCCATGCAGAGGCAGTGCGCCGAGCGATACAGCATAGTCAGGAGAATCTGATCAAGCTGGCCCATCGCTACGCAGGACTGTCGCATCGAGCTTGTCCGAGCATCGGCTACTCGGCTACTTTTGCTGTCGATCACAACCCGTGACGAAGGTCATGTGAAATAATCGGTAGTTTCCCGGAAACGGCGCTGAATGAAAGTCAATACACTATACGAAAAACTATGGGCCGCCCATGTCGTCCGCGAAGAGCCGGACGGCACGGCGCTGATCTACATCGACCGCCATCTTGTGCATGAAGTCACGAGCCCGCAAGCCTTCGAGGGCTTGAAACTCGCTGGCCGCAGACCTTGGCGCGCGTCTTCCATTGTGGCGACCGCCGATCACAATACGCCTACCGATCATTGGGGCGAAGGCATCAAAGACCCGGTTTCCCGCCAGCAGGTGGAGACACTGGACGCCAATATCCGCGAAGCGGGAGCGCTGGCCTATTTCCC
>JAIRWW010000214.1 GCA_031268685.1 Azoarcus sp. | reverse complement strand
CGCGATCGCCGGGAAGGACTGCACCGGCAGGGGATGGAGAAGATGGCATGGAGAGGTCGCAGCGAAAGGGAATTATTATGCTTTAGGAATAAGCAGGGGCATTCTACACGAAAATCTGGCTGGACGCGAGCGGCAGCGGTTTTCCAATTTCTCCGTCGTCTGCGGTGTCTGTCTGCCAGCCATCATGGTACTGAGCGGCGATGGGCGACGCGCGAGCAAAAGCAAGCAAGCGCGAGCGGAGCGTATGTATACTTCGCTTCCACCGCTCGCGGGCGGTCTTCCATCCGACCGGAGATAGAGCCAGGGCACACAATGAGACAAATCGTACTCGATACTGAAACTACCGGCCTCGACTGGAAAAACGGCGACCGCGTGATTGAAATTGCCTGTGTCGAATTGCTGGATCGCTGCCTGACCGGGCGGCATTTCCATGTCTACGTCAACCCCAAACGCACTATTGCCGCCGAAGCGCGGGCCGTGCACGGCATAGATGAAGATTTTCTTGCCGATAAACCTGTGTTCGCCGCTATCGCCGCCGATTTTGAAGCTTTTGTGCGCGATGCCGAACTTGTAATCCACAACGCGGCCTTCGACGTCGGTTTTCTCGACCACGAACTCGATCTGCTCGGCAAGCAGCCCCTGCGCGAACTATGCTGCAACGTGGTCGATACGCTGAAAATGGCGCGGGAACAGAACCCCGGCAAAAAAGCTTCGCTCAATGCTTTGTGCGAACGCTACGAAATCGATAACTCTCACCGTACCCTGCACGGCGCGCTGCTGGATGCCGAATTGCTCGCCGAAGTTTATCTTGCCATGACGCGCGGGCAAGAAAGCTTGCTCATGGCGCTGGAAGAGGAAACCGCCGCTGAAACAGGTGCGGACTTTCTCTTGGGCGAGCGGCCTGAGTTGAAGGTATTGCGCCCTTCGGACGAAGAATTGATCGCCCATGAGGCGGCGCTGGCCGATATAGAGAAAACAAGCAAGGGGACATGCCTTTGGCGTGAAACCTGAATGTTCGCGCCCGGCGATATCTGGGCGTCGAAGCCGTTGAGCGCGCCGGTGCTGCGTTCGCACCCCCCCCCCGCGTACAACACTCCGTTCGCCCTGAGCTTGTCGAAGGGCATTGCCAATGGAACCACGGGCTTCGACAGGCTCAGCCCGAACGGAAACAGCGGCTTGTGCCCAAGCCGCTAAAACTCCCCGGCTTCAGCCACGTGCCCTTCAAAACCCTTCCGCATCTAGTGGACTGGCCCGGCATGGGGCTTGCGCTCAATCCGCCAGCGAGGGGGGCCGCGCCAGACTTACGACACAGGCGCTGGCGCTGGCGGAGCGGCGCCGTCCGGTTTGTTGGCGTCGCTGTCGTTGGCTTTCGGCTCGATCCCGCGCACGGGGGCGGGCGGACGCGGCGGACGGCCCGCCATGATGTCGTCGATCTGGTCGGCGTCCAGGGTTTCCCATTCGAGCAGCGCCGCGGTCATGGCTTCGACCTTGTCGCGGCTTTCGGTGAGAATTTTGCGGGCCAGTGCATATTGTTCGTCGATGATGCGGCGAATTTCGATGTCGACTTTTTGCATTGTCGCTTCCGACATGTTCTGGTGCGTCGTCACCGAGCGGCCCAGGAAGACTTCGCCTTCATTTTCCGCATAGACCATGGGGCCAAGGGCTTCGGACATGCCATATCGCATGACCATGTCGCGCGCGATCTGCGTCGCGCGCTCGAAGTCGTTGGAGGCGCCGGTCGAAACGTTGCCGATGAATAGTTCTTCGGCAACGCGCCCGCCAAAGAGCATGCATATGCTTGCCAGCATTTCGTCGCGGTAGAGGCTGAGCTTGTCTCTTTCCGGCAGCGACAGGGTGACGCCCAGCGCGCGGCCACGCGGGATGACCGAGACTTTGTGCACAGGATCGCAACCCGGCAGGGTCTTGCCGATGATGGCATGGCCGGATTCGTGGTACGCGGTTTTTTTCTTGTCTTCGGGCCGGATGACCATGGACTTGCGCTCCGCGCCCATCATGATTTTGTCCTTGGCGCGCTCGAAGTCGTCCATGTCGACGAGCCGCTTGTTGGAGCGGGCGGCGAACAGCGCCGCTTCGTTGACCAGGTTGGCGAGATCGGCCCCGGCGAAACCGGGCGTGCCGCGCGCCAGCACTTGGGCGTCGACATCGGGAGCGATGGGCACCTTGCGCATGTGGACTTTGAGTATTTGTTCACGACCGCGAATGTCCGGCAAGGGCACCACGACCTGACGGTCGAACCTGCCTGGACGCAAGAGCGCCGGGTCGAGCACGTCTGGCCGGTTGGTGGCTGCGATGACGATGACGCCGCTCTGCCCCTCGAAGCCGTCCATTTCGACCAGCAGCTGGTTGAGCGTCTGCTCGCGTTCGTCGTTGCCGCCGCCCATGCCCGCGCCGCGCTGGCGGCCAACGGCGTCGATTTCGTCGATGAAGACGATGCAGGGGGCGTGCTTTTTCGCCTGCTCGAACATGTCGCGCACCCGCGCCGCGCCCACGCCGACAAACATTTCGACGAAGTCGGAGCCGGAGATGCTGAAAAACGGTACTTTGGCTTCGCCTGCTATTGCTTTGGCCAGCAGGGTTTTGCCGGTGCCGGGGGAACCCACCATGAGCACGCCCTTGGGGATGCGCCCGCCGAGTTTTTGGAATTTGGAGGGATCGCGCAGGAATTCGACCAGTTCTCCGACTTCTTCTTTGGCTTCGTCGCAACCGGCGACATCGGCGAAGGTGATCGAGTTGGCGCTCTCATCTATCATGCGGGCCTTGCTTTTGCCGAACGAGAAAGCGCCGCCCTTGCCGCCGCCCTGCATCTGGCGCATGAAAAATATCCAGACTCCAATCAGGAGCAGCATCGGAAACCACGAGACGAACACGCTGGTAAGGAAGGATTCGTCCTTGGGTTCGGTTGCCTTGACCACGACGCCATAGCGCATCAGGTCGCTTACCATCCAGATGTCCTGAACGCCGGGTGTGTAGATTGTGATGAGGCGTCCATCTTTCGTCGTCGCTTTCAGCACACGGGTGTTGTCGATGGTCACCGCGCCTATACGCCCGGCCTTGGCTTCTTCCATGAATTTGGAATATTCCATCGGTGGAGAGGAAGGCTGATAGCCGCTGAATTGGTTGAATACAGTCAACAGCACTATGCCGATGACGACCCAAAGCGCGAGATTTTTGAATAGATTGTTCAATGTACTGACCCCGAAGCCCGTAACGGGCACATAAACAGTAAAAGCCGATTCTAGAGGCGATCCTTCCGCCCGGCAAACCAATATTCGCTATTGTCGTTATTTGCCGTGCCGCACTGCAAAATTTTTGCCACAGGCATCAGATGCGCGGATGGGACCCCAAGAGGTATACCTCGGCGCTGCGATCGCGCGAGGCTTTCGGTTTGCGCACCTGCACGGACAGGAA
>JAIRWW010000095.1 GCA_031268685.1 Azoarcus sp. | reverse complement strand
TCGGTCGCGTCAAGACCCTCGAAAAGGCTTGGGGACATCCATTTTTCCAGCAGCAGCCAATTCCCGAGATTGACGCCGCGCAGTTTGTTTGGAACGTTTGCCATCGTTTTTTCCTCTGGGATGAGTGGGCGCCCCGGGGAGAACGGAAACTTCATCGCCGTGCATGAATATGCCGGTTTTTCGGCGTATGTCCGTTCGTTCTGGTGCGTTGCGCCCGTGCGACTGAATTGCCGCATCAGCGCCTATTGTGACTAAGCTGGGTCTATTTGTCCGTTGCGAATTGCGTTGCGAGGGGCACAAGGCGGTATGATGCGCGCGATGACGCGCCCATTTTTGACCTTCGCACTGCTGATTTGCCTCGCGTTCGCCGCGCCTGCGGCGGATTTGCCCGATTTGGGCGATGTCGCCGTGGGGGAGTTTTCCCCAACGCAGGAACGCCTGCTGGGCGAAGAAATCATGCGCGAAGTGCGTCGTGATCCGGCTTGGCTCGACGATCCTGAAACCGAGGAATATATCAACCGCCTCGGGCAGAGACTGGTCGCGGCCAGTGCCGACCCCTCGCGGCGATTCGAGTTTTTCGTGGTCAAGGATGGCTCGCTCAATGCGTTTGCCTTTCCGGGTGGCTATATCGGCGTGCATTCGGCGTTGATCCTCGCGGCGCAGTCGGAATCGGAATTGGCGGGCGTGCTCGGTCATGAAATCGGGCACGTCACTCAGCGCCACATCGCGCAGCTCATCGGTAAGCAAAAGCAGTTGAGCGCGATCATGTTGGCTTCGCTGCTGGCTGCGCTGGCGGCCAATAATTCTCGGGTAGGCGAAGCGGCAGTGGCCGCTGGCGCGGCCGGCACTATGCAGGCTCAGTTGGCCTATACACGCGACTTCGAGCGGGAAGCCGACCGCGCAGGTTTGCAGACGCTGGAGAGCGCTGGGTTCGATGTGCGCGGCATGGCCGGGTTCTTCAGCCGCCTCCAGCGCGCCTCCCGTTTATACGAAAACAACGCCCCAGCCTACCTGCGCACTCACCCGCTGACTACCGAGCGCATTGCCGACATGGAAAACCGTGTCATGAACATGAGTTACCGGCAGGTGCCTGATTCGGCGGATTTTCGCTACGTCCAGGCGCGTTTGCGCGTGGGTGCTTCGCCTGCCGCGGATGTGGCGCGGACATTCGCCGGTCTCGTCAAAGGAAACCCTGGTGATGCAGCTGCGCGTTACGGCCTGACGCTGGCACAGTTGCGCCTTGGCCGACTGGATGAAGCTGCGCAGGGCATCGACGAACTGCGCCGCCGTGCCGAGCCTTCGCCTTTCATCGCCATTCTCGGCGCGGAACTGGCGGCTGCGCGGCGCGACTACGGCACTGCGATCGAGACCCTTACTGCGGCCAGCCGCAAGTTTCCGTTGAGCCTCAGCGTAGTGTACGCTTTGCTCGATACGCAAATTGCTGGCGGTCGCGCGGCGGATGCGGAGCAAAGCGCGCGCCGGGCACTCGTCGGCCATGGCGGCGACATTCGCTTGTGGCAGCTTCTGTCGCGCGCCAATGCGGCGCTGGGCAAGCGCGTGGCGCAGCATCGTGCCCAGGCGGAGGTTTATGCCCTGCAAGGGGCCTATCGCGCTGCGGTTGAGCAATTGGAACTGGCGCGCAAGGCAGGGGATGGAGATTTTTACGAGTTATCCGCGGCTGATGCCCGCTTGCGCGAAATCCGCGATCGGATGCGCGATGATCAAAAGCAGGAGCGGCAGCGGCAAAACGGGCGCTGATTACGGAGTGGCAAATGGAGTTCGACAAAGAAGTGGATACGCGCGGGCTGAATTGCCCGTTGCCGATTTTGAGGCTCAAGAAGATGCTGGCTGGGCTGCGAGGCGGGCAGGTTGTGCGCGTGTTGGCTACCGACCCGTCTTCGGTCAAGGATTTTGAGGCTTTTACTCGTCAGACCGGGCATGAGTTGCTGCTGCGGAAAGAGACGCCGGACAGGTCATACGAGTTCTTTATACGGCATAAATAGGCATGGCCCCGCCGCGCATATGTTTATGAAATGATGAGCATGGAGCGAGGGCGCTAGCCGACTGTTTTTTCTTACGGCGGCACAGGCAGGGATTCCATCGGTACAGGTAGGGATTCCGCCGTTTTCGATTGCCGTGCTGCGTCCGCTGCGGCAATTGCCCATGTCACCAGTTCGGCGGCGAGCCGGTCGGCAGCGCTGCCGAATGCGGCGACGACCGCCGGAATCGAGCTGTTGGCGGCGGCTTCCCTTGTCTCGAAGGCGTGGCTGGCGACTATGCGGCGGCTGGCGGTGTCGATCAGGCGGGTATCGAGGCGTATCACCGCTTCCGGTGTCTTGCCCTGGCTACCGTATTCGCTGTGAAAAGCGCCCAGTTCGCTGCCGAGTTCAAAATCAGCAAACGTCCGCATTTCGTCGGTAGATAGCGCACTGACGCGCGCATCCGCCCGGAATGCGTCGAAAAGACGATTGCGTATCAGCAGGGCTGTGGATTCGTGCCAGCTTGCGCCTTTGTAGACACTGACCCGGTTTGGTTCGGGCATGACGAGAATGCGTTGTCCGGTTAGTTGCCCGCTGGACTCTGGCCGGACGAGGCGCAGTGACCAGGTGCGCGGCTTGCTGTCGTCGGCAGCGGGTGCAATGGCAGTTGTGGGTAGCAAATACACATCGACAGGATCGGGCGCGGGCAGTATCGAGCAGGCCGCGAGCGACAGGGCGCATAGCGCGACCGAAGCATCACGGCGAACGCGGTTGAACGCGAGCCGAGTGCAATCTTTGCCATTCATGGCGAGTTCGGCGAGATAAGCGTTCATAGAGCCGAAGGCTCCTCTGGAATATATCGAAGAATCCCCGGCCTTCAGGCCGGATCTGCTCAAAATCATGGTTTGAATTCCCGTGTGGGTTCCCGTCCGAGCAGGTAGTCGGTGGGATGTTCTTCCAGGCGGCGGATGATCATGCGCAGCGACGCCAGTGTAGTGCGCAGTTCGGCAACTGCGGGGCCGAGATCGGCAAGGGCGGTCAGTCCGGTGTTTAGCGGGGTACGGTTGTCGGCAAGCAACTTGTCGAGAGTGGACATCGTGTGTTCGAGCGCGGCCATCGAGCGCTGGGCGCTGTCGAATGCTTTTTGGCCCTGGCCGTCGAGCAGGCGATTGCCCGTTTGCATCAACTGCGTCGCTTCGGCAAGCATCGTGTTGGCCTGTGTGCTTGCGCGTGCAAGCTGGTTCAAAGTCTGGCGCACATCGTCGCGTTCGGCGGCGAGCGCGGCGGTCGTGTGTTCGAGGTTTTCCAGGCTGCGGTTGATGTTGGTCAGGTTGCGCTCCGAGAGCAAATTCTGGATTTGAATCAGCACGGCATTGGCGTTGAAGATTACGTCCTCGCCGCTGTTGAGCAGTTTGCTGAACGAAGATGGTTCGG
>JAIRWW010000014.1 GCA_031268685.1 Azoarcus sp. | reverse complement strand
AGGACGTTTTTTCCAGCTTTGCCGTAAGCTTTCAATCAAACCGGGTTTGCAGCAAGCGGGCTGCCCGCCAAGCGCGCCGCCGTTCAGTTGTCGGCGTGGTTCAGAGCTTCGTCGAATTGGTAGATCATGTCATCGACGATATCGTCGAGTTCGGTCGGGGTATAGCCGAGGCAGAGGGAAACCGCTTCGCGCGCCTTGCGCCATTCGCCGTCCTGCACGGTGCGCAGGTGGGTGCTGGCAACGATTTCGGCCATGACGTTTAGTGCGATCAGGCGGTGCGCTTCGCTGTTGAGGTGGCGCGGGTCTTCCAGTTGGGCGTAGTCGTGATGGTTGAGAATACCCTGGGTGACGGCGTCGGCCAGCCCCCAAGTGCGCGCAAGGTAGTAGCCGAGTATGGCGTGACTGGTGCCGATTGCGTTTTCTTCTATGTCGGTGAATATCTGCTGGGTATCCTGGTTGGCTTCGCGTAGTATGTTTTTGTACTCGGGGTAGCGCTGCGTGAGCAGAGGGATGCCACAGTCGTGGAACAGGCCGAAGGTGTAGGCGGTATCGGCGTTGATCCGGCCGACCACGCTTGCCAGGCGCTTGGCGGCGATGGCGGTGTAGCGCGAACTGTCCCAGAAGCGTTCGAGCGAAGCGCCGCTGGTGTTGATCGCACTTTGCAGCAGTGCTTCTTTGACCAGATTGGCGATCAGCTTGAAGCCGAGCATGTTGACTGCGTCAGTGATCGAAGCGATGCGGCGCCCGCTGCCGATCAGCGGCGAATTGGCGGTGCGGATGACGGCTGCGGCAATGCCGACGTCCTGCCTGATGAGGCTGGCGATTTTTTTGTTGTTGATGAGCGGGCTTTTGATCTCGTCCATCAACTTGCTGAGAATGGCTGGGCAGGGCGGGATAGTGATCCCCTGCAAAATAGCTTTTTGATCGGCAATATCCATTATGCTTTTGTCCTGGTTGACATGATCGCCGAGATCAAGTATGTAGCACGCCGAGTCTAACGTGCGTTGTGATGTAAAAGCCAAGGCATACTGCACAGTCCCGACATGCGCTGGCGCTCCGGATATTCCATTGCGCCGACTATTCCATTATTGCCGTGAAAATAGGAACTGGATGTGGGCCTGCCATGCGTGATCGGATGTATGCCTGGAGCGTGCGCGCTTGGGTAGAATGTGCGCCGATATCGTTGCGTTGTTTTGAGGAAAATGGCATGAAACAAGTAGAAGCGTGGATGGAGAGCTTGCTCGGCGGGGACGCGACGGCGGTGCTTTGGGTGCATGTGCTGCTGATCGTGCTGGCGGTTCTGGTGTTCAACTTCGTCATGCGCCGCGTTTTGGCGCATTTCGGCAAGCTGGCCAGTAGGACGGATACGCTGCTGGAACTGTCTCTGGTCGCGGCCGCCCGCCAGCCCTTGTCGGTGCTGGCATGGATAGTGGGCGTCTCGTTCGCGGGCCAGTTGGTAAAAGAGCAGGCGAACGTGGCCATTCTTGCGTTCATACCTCCTGTGCGCACGATTGGCGTCATCGCTTGCCTGGGGTGGTTTTTGCTGCGCTTCATCGCCCAGGCGAAAGAGGTTTTCGTCAAGCGGCGGGTTGCGCACGGCGAGGGCTTCGACCGCACCACGGTTGAAGCCATTGCCCAACTCCTGCGCATCGCGGTGTTGATAGCAACTTTTTTGGGGGGGCTGCAAAGCCTTGGGTTCTCGGTCGAAGGGGTGCTGGCGTTCGGGGGTATCGGCGGGATCGCCATCGGTTTCGCGGCAAAGGATTTGCTGGCCAATTTTTTTGGCAGCCTGATGATTTATTTCGATCGTCCATTCGCCGTCGGCGACTGGATACGCTCGTCCGAGAAGCAGATCGAAGGAACGGTCGAAGATATCGGCTGGCGTCTGACCCGCATCCGCACTTTCGATAAACGACCTTTGTACGTGCCCAACTCGGTGTTTACAACCATTACGGTCGAAAATCCGTCGCGGATGAGCAATCGCCGCATAAATGAAACCATCGGCGTGCGCTATGACGATATCGGCGAAGTCACGGGCATCGTCGAGGACATCCGCGCCATGCTGCTTGCGCACCCGGAAATAGACCAGGAACAGACGCTCATCGTGAACTTCCTCCAGTTCAACGAGTTCTCGCTCGACATCATGGTCTATACCTTTACTCGCACCACGGCCTGGGTCGAGTTCCAGAAGGTCAAACAAGACGTGCTGCTGAAGATAGCCGCCATCATCGAGCGCCATGGCGCGCAGATAGCTTATCCGACGCGCATCAGCTTGAGCGCGCCCCTGCTGCCATCCGTGCCGGGCGGCGCGGGAGACATGAAAAGCGGCCGTCCAAGATGAGCGTCACGATATTCACGGCAATAGGGCTGGGCGCGGCCTGCGGCGCATGGCTGCGCTGGGCTTTGGGAGAGTGGCTCAACCCCTTGGGTTTTGCGTTTCCGCTGGGGACGCTGGCGGTCAATCTGGGCGGCGGCTTCCTGATGGGCGTGACGCTGGCCGTGCTGCAAGCGAATCCTGGGCTGTCTCCCGCCTTGCGGCTGGGTCTCACTACCGGCCTGCTCGGCGGGCTTACCACTTTTTCGACGTTTTCCGCCGAGGCTTTTAACCTTGCGCAGCGCGGCGCATGGGGCTGGATGGGCGCGCATATGGCGCTGCACGCCATCGGGTCGATACTGATGACTTGGGCGGGCTATGGCCTGACGCAAACCTGGCGGGGTTTGTAAGCACAATAGGGAGTGTCCGAATTTCTGTGTGTGAGGCGCGAATTGTTCGTCGATACGCAAGAATCGACGGACGCAGCCCGCCGTGGGTGCGCCCGGCTTGCAATATGTCTTAGTCAAGCTAGAACGGGCTGTCTAATATGACCTTACCATCGATGTGGACAGTGCATCGCTTACCTAGCGCAACTGGGGATACACTTCCAAGCATTGGGCCGAGATGTTTGTAGAAGACTTCATCGCAAGCTGCATCTTTTTTGAATGGCAGGGAATTTCCATTTGAATCGGCAGAAATATGGCAGCCGGCTGTCAGCTCTGCTGGCAAAGCGGTAAACGCAATAGGGCGATCCATCTTGTGCTCTGTAATCAGCAGGATGTTTTCGTCACAGCCGCCGGTGACTTTTCCTTCCTTGATCTGCTTTTCAAATGCTACACGCGCAAAATCTGTACCTCTGAAAACAGTTTGCCCATTGACTTGAACCAGATACTGCGATGGTTTGAACGCCGCTGTTTGTATGCAGAAGCTTGTAGAAATAGATTGATTATTTATTGTCGCTGTGCCGGTCTGGCATTTCGGCGCGTTGGAAGACTTGGCAGTGGGGGTGGAGGCACAAGCGGTTAGCGCTACCGCACATAGGATCGAAATTGCATTTTTCATGGATTGCTCACCTGAGTCAAGGATTGCTGCGATGCCTGACATGTTGTTGCATCCGGCTTCTTGTCCGCTTGAATGAGTAATCGTGGCTTGCCACGTAGATGCTGGTGCAAAAAGCGGAAGACAGTCGATTCATAAGCAATGGGATCGAATGAATAAAGATCCACGTGTTTCGCGCCCTCGACCGCCCAGAGTTCTTTGGGTTGGGTGGCTGCGGCGAAGATGCTTTCGGTTTCGGCCCACGGGGTGTGCTGATCTCTTGTTCCGGATGCGATAAGTACTGGACTGCCGAGTTCGGCAATGGCGTCGATCGGGCGCAGTTCATCAGCCTGGATTCCAAGGCGCAAGGGAAGCTGCCAGAGGAGGAGCGGCGCGGCCCTGACGCCAAAGGATCCCAGTCGCATTGCCATGCGATTTGCAATTGCTTCCGCAATGCTGGGGTACATGGATTCCAGAACCACTGCATCGGCAGGCGGGCTTGGCCTGGATAGCACAATTGCGGCCGCGCCCAGAGAAACGCCTATGACGCCTATGCGTTCGTTCGGCATTTGTCGGCGCAAGTAAGAGAGGGCAGCGAGGACGCCTGCGCCTTCTCGTGCGCCAAAAGTGATTTGATCGCCTGAACTTTCCCCGTGCGCAGGCAGGTCGATGAGCAAGACTGAGTAGCCATTCGCATGGAGACGCTTAGCCCGGGGCGACATTTGGATTCGGTTTGAGCGCACGCCATGAAGCAGAAGCACGGTGCCACAGCCTGGGGTTCCCTGTGTAAACCAGCCGGCCACAGTGCCTGATGGCGAGCTTGGAATTCGAACATCGGAGGCGTGCAATTCCGGTGGTGGCGAGCCAGCCGGCTGTGCTGCGGCCCGGCTCAATACTTCGCCAGCACCGAAAATAAGGGCAATGCCGACGAGGGATGCGGTAAAAAGGGCCAGGAAAATGCGGCGCATAGGCATACGCATGCCTTTACGGAATCCAGGCGTTTCTGTGTGTCATTGTCAGATTTCCGCCAGATGCCGCCGCACCGAAATCGCCGCGCCCAGCCAGCCCAAGGCGATGGCGACCGCTATTGTCACTAGCGACTCCAGCCAGCCGGGATGGGCCAGGGCGACCACTGCGCCATAGGTTTCGGCCACTTTCGCCACGGGTTCGGCCAGTACATCCACCCCGATCCACACTGCGCCAAGGGCGACCAGCCCGCC
>JAIRWW010000323.1 GCA_031268685.1 Azoarcus sp. | reverse complement strand
CAATATGCACCATTGCCATTCCGGTCTTCCGCTGCGCCACTTTCCACCTTGCCACAACGCGCACGCCTCGTGTTTCTTCGGGGCGATTTGCGGTTGCGGCCCGATTACTTCGCTAATCTTTCGTCCGTTTTCTCGAAAACGTGAACACATGCAGAGGGAATCTCCCTGACAATGACTTCCGAATGCGTTGCCAGCAATGCCTTGGAGTTAAAGTTGGCAAGAATTTTCTTCAACATGCCGACGAACTGGATTTCCAGTGTAGGATGCAGGAACAATTCTGGCTCATCAATTAGAATCAAACTATTGCGGCGAATTGCGCCAAGAATATTGATTACCACATAAGCAAACAATCGCTGGCCAGAACTGAGCCGTAACGCTCGTTTTCCCCGGAAAAACGTTACCCCTTCTATAAACAGAACGTGGTCACGCAATTTCTCTTCATTAAGGCACTCGACCCTGCTAGACACAACAGGGATGAACCACTTCCATTTTTCGCCCTCCCGAACCTTCACGGACAGGTCGTCGAAAATGACATCATCATCGCCATCCCCCCTCTCCACAGACAGGTCGCAGAAAGGAGGGTCTTCGCAATAGAAGGATTTTGAACGCCGGTTTGGTTCGACGCTGACAGCAGCAAAGTCGAACTCGAAAGCTGACCTAAGCACCAATTCCATCGTTCTCAGTTTCTGTCCCCAGTCACTGATCACACTGTAGCGCTTGTCGTTAGACAGGCACTCGATCAGGGCAGATGCAGCATTCCTCTTTGGGACGCTGTGCGACAACCTGATGCTACCCAGGGAGCCAGTCTTTGACGGTGCCTGCCGCCCCTGGAAGCCATAGTAGCGATATGCATCCTGATCCTGTAACTTTTTGTCTTGCAAATCCACCGGAAATGCCTCGAATGGGCTGTAAGAAACCACCACGATCTGGCTCAGGTTTGGCTTTTCGATAAAGCCAACGGCATTGGACTTCGACGGCACCACCCAGTCTTCCACGATCTGATGCAGCACACGCGATTTGCCAACACCATTCGGCCCTATCAATGCATTTACGTCATGCGGCAAGAGATTATCGACTTGGTGGAACTTGAGCTCAAGCGTGGAGACGTTCCCAAGCACATCGTTGAAGCGGAACCCAAGGTCGAGCACAGCGATCGCCTGACGTTCGAAAACCTTCCAGCCGTCAAGATAAGCCTTTTGGCTACCACGCTCCCGCTGCAGCGAGTGCTGAAAACCGCTGCTAGTCACCATTTTTCCAGCTTTCTCATCCTCCTTGACCCGTGTCAGATAGCTGGCATCTCTCAGATTCATGGCAACCGTGACTGCCTGATCTGCCCCCAAGATCCCCATCAATTGCTCATAGAACGTGATCTCTGAAGGAACCGAAATGTAGTTCGTGTCCGGAATCGGAAACTTGCCATCCCAGTTTTTGCTAGACAACATCTCGTCAAGACGAGTATGAGAAGTGTCTACGCCATCAATCAGCAGCCGGATCGCTCCAAGTTCGATGTCCTTTCCTCCAATACGGCATACCGTTGGAAAAATGGTTTTGAATCCGAAGTCGTCCCAGTTATCTGCAAGCAGTTCCAGAACGTCGCCCTCCACTTCGGATGGATTATTCCTGTGGCGACCCATGCGCCCAAGATATATAATTTTCATTCCTGCTCCACAAAATACGTATCTTTGTACAGTCATTATCATATCATTAGCGCATTACATAATATTATATATACACATAGACTGACGCGAGCAATCCAAAGCGACTTATCTATTTTCGAGGGTTGGCCACACAGGAAGCATCCTGTCTACGAGGATCGGAAATTCGCGCCGAGGTCGAAAGAGCCGATATGAACGGTATTGTGCCCAATTACGGTACTTGCGCGCCGACGCCGAAATCGATCATTTTCAGGCTCGTTTCGCCGTGGAAATTCACCGCCGAGTCCATGAACATCACGGACATGGTTTTGGGCATTCCTGAAATGCCCGACGCCAGGATTGCCAAACCGCCAAGCTCCCGCGCACCACATGGACGGCCAGCGTTTTTCCGCCGACGGACAAGGTTGTGATGCCGACGATTCGTTGTTGCCGGACATCCCGGTGCCAAATATCCAGGAAAAATGCATGTTCCTCATTTCCTCCCCACGCCTTTTTCGCACCATCGCCTGGGTGACGGCGGTATGTCTTGCGGCGCCGCCACACGTCGCGCTCGCCGGCCCGCACGAGGAAGGCGTCGCTGCCGGAGAAGCCGCCAACCCCGAAATCGGCACCAGCATCAGCACGTCGAACGCATCAATGATCGTGCCCGGCTACACCGCGACGCCGTCCGAGCGAAGCCTTTACGGTGAAGCCAAGCTTACGGAACGCGCCGAGGCCAAACTCAGCGCCTGCGCCGCAACGCCGGACGATCCCAGCTGCCAGGCAATGCTGGGCGCGCGGGACTCGGCCAACACGGCCCGCCCCGGCGTATCCGCCTACGACTCCGATATGCTCGCCGCCCGGCGCATCTCTGAAAACCCTCAATCCATCGAAGACATTGCGAGTTTCTACGGCGGCTGCACGGTGACGGCAAGCGCCACGCCCACAACAGAAATGCGCGCCTGCCGACAAGCCGCCGCCAATCCTGCGGGGGACGAATGCGCCCCGCTCATAGCTGCCGGCTGCACGCTCGCGGGCAGCGAATGCCGCCAAATGAACGAGACCACTGCCGCCTGCGACATCACCGAAAAGCGGTACGCCTGCACCGTTCCCGCCAGCGCGACGGCCACGGTCTCCAACTGCCCCGCGAACGTCTTCTGCTTCGCGGGCGA
>JAIRWW010000317.1 GCA_031268685.1 Azoarcus sp. | reverse complement strand
GCCGCCTCGACTGGAAAGGGCTATGCGCAACTGCTGCACGGCATCGTATGTGGCGCGCAATCTTCGCTTTCCGATTTGAGCCGCTTGCCCATGCAGGCCAGGGCGGTGTTGAATTGGTTCGGTTCCAGGAAAGGCACGTTTTCTGAATAACCGTCACCAGCAACTTGAAAGTCTATTTGCACGACTTCATCCAGCCTGTATTTCGAGCGGTAATTGAAAATCTCGCAAGGTTTGGCGTTCCGCGAATATTTTGCAAAGCGCGGACGCCGAACCTCGTCTTGCCGGTTCACGCCTCCGCCAGTTGTTCCAGCCTTTGTGGCGCGAGAATCTCCCAGCGGCAGCGGCGGCCTTTGATCACGCCTGTGCGCAGCCAGCCGGCGAGCAGACGGTTCAAGGTTTCGGCGCGGATGCCGAGGGTGGCGGCAAGCTGGCGCTGTTGCATGGGGAATTCGATGACATGCCCCATCTGCCGGAACAGGCGTAAAAAATAATCGGCAAGGCGTTCGGCGGCAGAGGTGCGCGCCAGCCATTCCACTTCGTTCAGGCGACGGCAAAGGCGCTGGCTGGCGCGTTCCAGCAGACGCAGGGCGACTTGCGGAGTGCTGGCGCAAAGCGCGTTCAGATCCTGTCTGCGCATCTGGAACAGTTGGCAATCGGCACGGGCGCGCAGGCTTATGGGCATCTTTCCTTCGCTGGGCAGGAACATCAGCACTTCGGCAATCAGTTCAGGCGCGGCAACCCGCCAGAAGATGCGCTCCTCGCCATCGCTGCCGTGTTTCAGGGATTCCAGCGTGCCTTGCTCCAGTAACCACCAGAAATCGGGAGCGCCCTGCTCGTGGCAGAGCATTTCGCCCGCCGCCAGAAAACGGGGCGTGCCGTGTGCCAGCAGGGGCGCGAGAGCTTGGGCGTCGATACCCTGAAAAACGGGATGTTCGCTGAGCGTGAAAAGGCGCGCCGTTTGCGTCGTCAGCGCGTGGGGAAACTTGAAAAAAGTCATTTTTGCTCCTGAGTGAGTCGGATATTATACCCAGACAACGATAACTATTCTCATTAATATTCAACCCCAAGGAACCCCATGTCAACCTCTCCCACCGCAATGCCTTCTCCTCAATCGTGCCCGCGCGCGCTGGCGCTCATCATTGCCGGTCTTTGCGCGGCGGCTATGCCGCTTGCTGCCCATGCCACCGAAGACGCAGGCGACGCGGACGACGACGAAAAAATTTTGTCGGCCGTCAAAACGGTTGCCGCCATCCGTTCGAGCGGCATGGTCGAGTCTTCGCCGCTGACGGTCAGCGTGGTCGACAAGAATGCTCTCGCCGAACATCCGGGCGCGGGCGGTATCCAGCAAGCGCTTGAAGCCATCCCCGGCGTTGAGTTTGCCCGTTCCGGCGGGCTGGGCGGACAGATTGTGATGCGCGGGTTCAATTCCAATCAGTCGCGCTCCATCCTCACCATCGACGGCGACCGTTATCACGGGCGCAGCACGCTGGAATTCAACATGTTCGACCCGAATGCGATCGAGCGCATCGAGGTCATTCGCGGTCCGGCTTCGGCGCTCTATGGCGCGGACGCGATGAATGGCGTGGTGAATATCGTCACTCGCCGCGCCAAAGTGGGCAAGGACGAGCCATTTCGCCTGACGCCCCATTTACGGGCGCTGGAATATGGCAGCGTGAACAACATGCGCGGCGCGCGCGTGGAACTCGAAGGCGGCGGCGCGGGCTTTGATGTGTTGGTCGGCGTGAGCGACCGGCGCGCGAACGATTACGATACGCCAGAAGGACATGCCAGAAACAGCGCCTTCAACAGCACGCAACTGGATTTCAATCTGGGGTATCGCCCCACCGACGATTCGCGCTGGGAACTCTCCGGTCGCTATGCCGACGTGACCACCGAACGGGCAGGCGGATTGGGGGCGGCGCCGGGCGCGCCCTTGCAGGAAGTCGAGGAAGACCCGATTGTCGAACGCTATGTGCGCCTCGGTTACCAGGGGCGCAATTTCGGCGCGCTGGCGGATACGCTGGATGTCGCCCTGTACCGGCGCGACTTCAAGACCGACATTTATCAAACCAATCGCACCAATCCGGCGGTGACGACCATGCCGCACCTGAAGGTGTATTCCCCGACCGTCTGGGGCGGGCATCTGACGGCCATGAAGGGTATCGGCAACCATCTGGTGAGCTATGGCGCGGATTTTTTCCGTGAGGATTTCGAGGGGCGCGATCGCCAGATCACCCGCACAAACCCGGCGACGGGTGCGGTCATTAGTCAGACGCCGTGGCAGCGCATCGACCGCGACAGCGTGCAAACCAATATCGGCGTGTTCGTCAGCGATGAATGGACGGCGAGCGAGGACTGGACGTTTTCCGGCGCATTGCGTTATGACCGGGTAACGGTCGATGTCAGCAAAACCGCAGCGGCGGGCGAAGGCGCGGCGCAGACTGCGGAATTCGACGCCCACCGGCATAATCGCGATGAAGCCGTCACCGGCAGTCTGGGCGTGGTCTACAAACTCACGCCGGTGTGGAGCCTCGCCGCCAATCTGAGCAGGGGCTTCCGCGCGCCTTCCGGCAACGAGCGCGTCATTACTTCCGTGGCAGGCACCATCGTCAGCCTGCCCGCGCCTGGTCTCAAACCCGAATACAACAAAACCCTTGAACTCGGTTTGCGCTGGAATGCATCCCGGCATCGCGGCAGCGTGACCGCCTACGAAAGCCGCTATACCGACCTGATCGCTTCGATGGTGGTGTCGCCCGACCTGCGCCAGAGAAAGAACATCGCCGATGCCACGATACGCGGCCTGGAACTGGAAGGCCAAAGCCAGCTTGCCACGCGCTGGCGGCTCAATTACGCGCTGGCGGCCACGCATGGCGAGGATAAATCCGCCAACGAACCTCTCGCTTACATCACGCCGTTGTCCGCGCGGCTGGCGCTGCGTTTCGAGCCGCACGGCGCAAACAACCATTATGTCGAAGGCGTCTGGCGCGGCTATCGCGGCAAAACCCGCATCGACCGCAGCCAGGAACGCAAGACTTCGAGTTACGCGCTGTTCGATGTATACGCGGGCGCGCGGCTCGACGGCATCTTCGGTTCTGAATGGCGCGGCTGGAAGCTCGTCGCCGGGGTGGAAAACCTGTTCGACCGCAAGGGACAAAACCCCGCCGTCGCCGAAGATGTCGCCTTCGCGCGCAGTTATACCAACCCGCTCATCGAACCGGGTCGCAACTTCGTCGTCAAGCTGAGTGCGGATTATTGAGATGATTGAGATGAAACACGAGCAACGCAGCCCTGTTTCTTCCATCGTCCTGGCAGGTCTGGCGCTTGCCGCCCTGCTGGCTTCCGGCATGGCGGCGGCGGAAAAAACGACGCTACGCGACCAGATGGGGCATCCGGTCACACTGCCCGCCAAAGTCGAAAAACTGGTCGCCATCCCGATTCCCATCGCTTCGATGGTGATGGCGCTCGATGGCAGCGCGGCGCGGTTGTCGGGCATCAATTCCGCCGCCAGAAGCGACATCGACGAGGGCTTGTTGGGGCGCATGTTCCCTGCCGCGGCGCAAATATCCACCCAGGTCGCGGGCGAGAGTTTCGCGCCCAACGGCGAGGCGCTCGCCGCCGCCCGTCCCGATCTAGTCATCCAGTGGGGCGACCGGGGCGACGCCATCGTAACGCCCATTCGCAAACTGGGACTGCCCGTGCTGACGCTCAAATACGGCGACAGCCAGTGGGTGGCGGACTGGCTGCGGATTACCGGCACGGCGATTGGCAAAGGAGAACGCGGCGAAAAGCTGGCGACATGGTTTGAAACCCGCATGGCAGAAGCCGAGCGCCGCGCCGCCGTCATCCCCGCTGGAGAACGCCCGCGCGTGCTCTACCTGATGCGCGGACGTTCGGCGCTACTCGTCGCGGGCAAGAACACCAGCATGGACGGCGACATCGCCCGCGCCGGTGGCATCAATCCTGCCAGTCAACTGCCGGGTTTCGCGCCGGTCGGCGTCGAGCAGATTCTCGCCTGGAATCCCGACATCATCCTGCTCAACAATTTTGAACGCGACATGTCGCCACAGGCGTTCTACGCCGACGGTCGCTTCAAGGGACTGGCGGCGGTGACGAAGAAACGGGTCTATCGCTATCCGCGCGGCGGGTTTCGCTGGGATCCGCCCAGCCAGGAAACGCCGCTGGCGCTCGACTGGCTTTACGGCGTGCTGCATCCCGACCGCAGCATGCCCGATCTGCGCCCGCGCATCAGCGAAACCTACCTGATGTTGTACGGCTACCGGGTCAGCGAGGCGGAAATCGACCGCATCCTGCGCTTCGATGAAAATGGACAGAGCGCCCATTACGGCAAACGCTTCGGGAAACATCCATGAATTCCGCTTCGATCGCACTTCCGGCCACGCCGGGCGCACGCGGCAAGAAACGTCGCGTCTGGATGTCCACCTGGGCGCTCGCTACGCTGCTGCTGCTCGCCCTGATTGCCGGACTGACGCTGGGGCGTTACCTGATTGCTCCGGCACAAGTGCTGGAAATCCTGTTTTCCGGCAGCGCCTTCGATGCCCGCGACCCGGAAGCGGCAATGGCGGCGCGGGTCATCGAATCCGTGCGCCTGCCGCGCGTGCTGCTCGCCGCCGTCATCGGCGCAGGCTTGGCCGCTGCGGGCGCGGCGCTGCAAAGCCTGTTCCGCAATCCGCTTGCCGAACCGCAATTGCTCGGCGTTTCTTCCGGCGCGGCCTTCGGCGGCGTACTTGCCATGCTGTTGATCGGCGACGGCCAGCCTCTCGTCATCGGCGCGCTCGTTTTCGGCATGCTGGCGCTCGCCGCCGTATTCTGGCTGGCGGGCGGCAAAGCGGCGAGCCGGGGCAGCAGCACGGTATTGTTGGTGCTCGCCGGTATCGTCGTCAGTGGCGTTTTCGCGGCGGGCGTGTCGCTAGTCAAACTCGTCGCCGATCCGCAAAACCAGTTGCCCGCCATCGTCTTCTGGCTGATGGGCAGCCTTGCCACCGCCGACCGTGATCGCCTGCTGCTGGCGTTGCCCTGCGTCGGCGTCGGTCTCGTCATTCTTTACGGTTTGCGCTTTCAACTGCTGGCGCTCTCGCTGGGTGAAGAAGATGCGCGTGGTCTCGGCATCCGGGTTGGACTGGCGCGCGCGCTAACGCTTGTTGCCGTCGGGCTGATTACCGCCGCCAGCGTCGCCGTGTGCGGCATCGTCGGCTGGGTCGGGCTGGTCGTGCCGCATCTCATACGCATGAGTTTCGGCACCGACCACCGCAATTTTTTGGTGAATGTCATGCTGGGTGGCGCCGCCTATCTGATACTCGTCGACACCTTCGCCCGCACGGCGACGGCAGAGGAAATCCCGCTGGGCGTGCTCACCGCGCTGCTCGGCGCGCCGCTGTTTGCTTTTCTCGTGCGTCGCATTGGACACGGACTGGAGCGATAAGCCATGCACGACAACGCTTTGATCGCCGTGCAAAATCTCGGCTACAAATTACCCCCCTGCAAACGCATGCAGACAGCGGCGCGCTGGATTTTGCGCGATGTTTCCTTCACCCTCGAACGCGGCGCGCTCTGTGCCGTCTTGGGTCCAAACGGCGTTGGCAAATCCACCCTGTTGCGAATGCTGGCAGGAATGCAAACGCCGGCCACGGGTGACGTCATCCGGCGCGGGCGCATCGGCTACGTGCCGCAAGCCGTGCATCCGGCGCTGCCCCTCTCGGCGCTGGAAATGACCCTGCTGGGCTGCTCCGGAAACATCGGATTGTTCGGCGCGCCACGCCGCCAGGATTACGACGCCGCTTACGCCGCCCTCGCACGGGTAGAAGCCGCGCACCTGGCAGCGCGCTCCTTTTCCATGCTTTCCGGCGGCGAGCGTCAACTGGTGCTGATGGCGCGCGCGCTGGCGGCAGAAGCCGACATTCTCATTCTGGATGAACCCACCGCCGCGCTCGACTGGCACAATCAGGCGCTCATCATGCGCCTGCTGCACGACCTCGCCGATGAGGGCGTCACCGTCATCACGAGCACCCACGCGCCGCAGCACGCTTTCGAGTTCGCCAGCCACGCCATCCTACTGTTCGACGCCGACCGTTTCGCCTTTGGTACGCCTGCCGAAGTCATGGACGAGGCGGCGCTTTCTACCCTTTTTCACCTGCCGGTGTATCGCATTCCCCTGCTGGAACAGGATGGTCGGCCGGGAGAAAAAATGGCGGCCATTCCGGTTTTTTCCGCAGCGGTTTTTTCCGCGCCAGAGCCGCTTTCCGTTTGATTTTTTCACCAAGGAGACACACCTGTCATGCCATCCATCCTTTACCTGCGCTCCATGGGGCACGAATTTCCGGACTTTCTCGGTCTCGCCGAAAGCGAAGCGGTCACGATGCGTTATTTGCGTGACATCTGCGATGAAGAACTCGCCGGTTACGACGCCATCCTCGTCCCCGCCCACATCGACCAGCGCGGTCTCGCCCGCCGTGAAGCCGCGCTCACCCGTTTTCTCGACAACGGCGGCACCCTCGTCTTCAACGGCCATCTCGTCTATCCCATGTTTGGACTTACGCCCTTCGTGCCCTCGTCCGGCGGTCACAAAGATGACCTCGTAGTAGAGAGCGTAAACGCGCATCCGGTCTTCGATGGCGTAGAGGATTACGACATCTCGTTTCGACGTGGCGTCTCCGGATTTTACGGACGTGGCGGCAACCCGCCGCCGCCGGGCGCCGTCATCCTGCACCGGATGCAGGCCGACCACGCGCCCCTCGACTGGTTCTGGGAACGCCCTCAGGGCGGGCGCATCCTCATGCATGCCGGCAATACCATGTGGATGTATTTCGGCGGCGATACCAGCGCCGCCCGCATCGCCCCGCAACTGCTCGCCTGGCTGAAAGCCACGAGCGGAAAACGGACGACCTGCGACGGCAAATGCGCGCAACGCGCCGCGCTCGCCCAATCACAAACCTCACAGGCGAAAACCGCCTGAACCTTTGGAGAAAATAATGCGAATTGCTTACCTGGACGGCGGAGCCTACTACCATCACGCCACTTTTCACGGTCGTGGTTTTTCCAACTACTTCGCCGCCAACATCTACGCGCCGGAACTCGCCGAAACCGACCTCGACGATTTCGACTGCCTGTACGTCGCCAGCCGCCAGGACCCCGAATACCTGCGCCGCAACAAGTCGAAAATCGACGCCTTCCTCGCCCAGGGCAAAACCCTGGTCGTCATGGGCGACAACGAAGCCGAAACCTGGGTACCCGGCGCGCGTTGGGAATCCCGCCCGGTCAATTTCTGGTGGTGGCTCACCCCCGGCGCCGACAGCGGCCTGCGCCTCGCCGCGCCCGAACACGAACTGATGCAGATCATCCCGCTTGCCGATTTCACCTGGCACCAGCACGGCATCCTGATCCCTCCGGCGGGCGCGGAATCGCTGGTCGACATGGCGGACGGCGGCTCGATTTTTTACGACGACCGCGCCAGCTCCAAGGGTCGCATCCTCGTCACCACCCTTGACCCCTGTTACCACAACGGCAGCTACTTCATGCCCGCCGCCACCCGTTTCCTGCAAGGCTTCCTGCCGTGGCTGGCAGCAACGTAATTCCAGTTCCAGGATCGTTCGTGACGCTTTAGTGCACGTCGCACGGCAAGGCGAAGGCGCCTGTGTTACGGGCAATCTGGAATTGAAATGACGGAGGGCGTCGGAGGGAGCAGGCGGCGAAATCATGTCTGATATGCTTTCCGTCTCGCTCCAACTCCTTCCGTCTCGCTTTTTCTTGTCCGGCTAAATATCTTCGTCCCTGCCGTGGGCGAGGCGGTAGAGGATGGGCAGTACGAGCAAAGTCAGCGCGGTCGATGAAAGGATGCCGCCGATGACGACGGTGGCGAGCGGGCGCTGTACTTCCGCGCCCGT
>JAIRWW010000269.1 GCA_031268685.1 Azoarcus sp. | reverse complement strand
ACCAATCGCGCATGCACCGGTAGGCTACTGATGACGGAACATCAGGCTTCCTCCTGTCAAAGCAGTGAAGCAATGAACCAAGCGACTTCACGTCGCACGAAGATCACGTCGTTGCGGGGAGAGAGAAAGGGTTTGCGCATGGCCCGCATTGTAGCCGAAGCGGATTTGTCCGATGTCACCGGATCAGCCCGTGCGGATGCGGATCGATCCAGGAGCTTCCGGCAGGCTCAGGACGAAGGGCATCTCTTTACGGCTCTCTTGGTTTTGCTGCCTGAAAATCGCAGACAGGCTCTGATTCGACGGCGGCGATGCTTTTGGCAATTCCTTCCAGAATTTCGCGCACTGGCGCTGGCAGGGCGGCGGCGGAGATTTGTCCGAGCGTCAGCCACTGCCATGCCGGTTCGGCGACGATGCGCGGTGGCACGGGCAGTTCGATGCGCCATGGGGTGATTTCCAGCGTGAAATGGGTGAAGGCGTGTACAAGCGGCGGCAGTTCCCGCGCGCGGATTTGGGCAAGGCCGAAAGTGCGCATGGCCCAGGTTTCGGCATCGGCATCGGCGGGAAGAATTTCGGGCAGGGCGAGCAGTCCGCCCCAGATTCCGGCGGGCGGGCGGCGTTCCAGCAGGACGCTTTGGCCGAGGATGACGACGGCCATGCGCGCGGCGCGGCGGGGCGGGGTTTTCCTGGGGCGCGGCGTGGGCAGTTCCGCAACCCGCCCGGAGGCCAGGGCGACACACTCTCCGGTGAGCGGGCAGCGTCCACAGGCGGGGCGCGCGCGGGTGCACACCGTAGCCCCGAGATCCATCTGCGCCTGGATGTAGATGCCGATATCTTCGCCCCGTGTGGGCAGGAGCGTTTCGGCTAGCGCCCACAGGCGTTCTTCGACCGCCCGCTCGCCGGGAATACCGGTAATTCCGAACGCGCGGCATAGCACCCTTTTGACATTGCCGTCGAGGATGGCGGCGCGTTCGCCGTTGGCGAAGGCGGCAATCGCCGCCGCGGTCGAACGACCGACGCCGGGCAGTTCCGCCAGCGCCGCCGCCGTGGCGGGGAAGCGGCCATCGTGCTTTTCCACGACTTCGCGCGCGGCGCGGTGCAGGTTGCGGGCGCGTGCGTAGTAGCCGAGTCCGCTCCAGAGCGCCATGACTTCTTCCACCGGGGCCGCGGCCAGGGCCGCGACATTGGGGAAACGGGCAAGGAAGCGGGTGTAGTACGGGATGACGGCGGCGACCTGGGTTTGCTGCAACATGATTTCGGAGAGCCAGATCCGGTAAGGATCGCGGCTGCCCTGCCAGGGCAGGCCATGGCGGCCATGGGCGCGCTGCCAGTCGATCAGGCGAGCGGAAAAGACGGGCATGAGCGGAACGGGTTTTGCAATGCAGCTTGTTTGTAATGGAAAAATCGTGCGCAAAGATGGCTCGACTGCGCGGGTAGTGACAGGGATAATCGTGCCCCTTCATTTTTCATTCGATACGCGAGAACCAATACCATGTCCCGATTGTCTTTATCCGCCGCCGCCGACGGGCGCGAGTTTCGCAATGCGCTCGGATGTTACGCTACCGGCATTGCCGTGGTCACGCTGCGCACCCCGCCGGGCGACTTGCTTGGGCTGACGGTGAATTCCTTCAACTCGGTTTCGCTCGCGCCGCCGCTGGTGGTGTGGAGTTTGTCCAATGCTTCGTCCTTTTTGGCGGCGTTCGAGGCGAGCGAATATTACGCGATCAATGTGCTCGCCGCCGATCAGCGGGAATTGTCGCAGCGTTTCGCCAGCCGGACAGAAGACCGTTTCGGCGGTCTGGCGCTGGACGAGGGTCTTGGCGGTGCGCCGCTCCTGCCCGCTTGCTGCGCGCGCTTTGAATGCCGGAACGCCACCCGCCACGCGGGCGGCGATCATGTGGTGTTCATCGGCGAAGTGGAGCGTTTCGATTACCGCGAAGGCGAACCGCTGATTTATTTCGGCGGCGCTTACAGGCAGTTGGCGGCCTGAAACGGCGCGGCGCTCACAGTACGGCGTCGAATAGCTCCAGTTGCGGCGGCCCGAGGTAGATCTCGCGCGGCGTTTTGGCGGCGTTGGCGTGCGCCTTGCGGAAGGCGTCCGATTGCGTCCAGGCGTCGAACGCCGCGCTGCTTTCCCACTCGGTGTGGGAAGCGAAGAGTGTGTATTCCTCCGTTTGCGGCCCTTGCAGAAGATGAAAACGGACGAAGCCCGGCGCTTCGCCGAGGTAACTGGTGCGCGCGCGCCAGTGATCGAGAAAGGTCTGTTCATGGCCGCGCGCGATCTTGAAACGGTTCATTGCGAGAAACATATCGGACTCCGTGGACCCTTGCTGTCGAGGATGGCATTTTAGGTTCAGGCGGCTGAATTTGGGGCGGGGCCTTGCAGTCTGCGGGGGACGCGCTCGATGCGCCAATGTGCGAGCGCCCATGCCCACACTTCCGCAATGGATGCTCCGGCCAGTGCGGCGGGCGGGCGCTGCCCCAGAAAAGCCAGCGCCGCGGCCAGTGTGCGGGCGGGCGGGGCGTCGTCGATGGCGCGCGCCAATGTCTGCTTGGAAAGCTTTTCTCCTGCGGCATTGCTAGCCACGGGCAAATGAGCGTAGGCCGGTACGGGCAGGCCAAGCAAGTGCTGGAGATGGATTTGCCGCGCGGTCGAGCCTAGTAAATCCGCGCCGCGCACGATGTGGGTGATGCCCTGTGCGGCATCGTCGACGACGACGGCAAGCTGGTAGGCGAATTGGCCGTCTGCGCGAAAAATTACATAGTCGCCTGCGTCGCGGGCAAGGTCTTCTTCTTGCGGCCCCTGGATGGCGTCGTCGAAACATATCGTCCCTTCGGCCTTGACCCGCCATGTCCGTGGCGTCCGGCCCGCTGGCAGGCCGTCGCGGCAGCTGCCTGGGTATCGCCGGGAGCCGTCGCGGGCGAGCGCGGAATCGGCCATCTCACGCCGCGTGCATGCGCAGGGAAAAACATGGCTGCCAGCCTTGAGCCGCGCCAGCGCGGCGGCGTAGGCATCGGCGCGGCAGCTCTGCCGCATGACTTCGCCATCCCATTCAAAGCCGTAACGTTCGAGTGTGGCGAGAATTGCATCGACCGCGCCGGGCGCGATGCGCGGGATATCTATGTCTTCGATGCGCAAAAGCCAGGAGCCGCGATGATGGCGGGCTTCGAGTGCGCTGCCCAGCGCGGTGGCGAGTGAGCCGAAATGCAAGGGGCCGCTTGGCGAAGGGGCGAAGCGCCCGGAGTAGGGGGCCAGTGCGTTCATTCGGACGGGCGCGTAGCGGCGCTTTGTTTATCGCTGTCCGCCGCCGTTCGTTTGTTTTGTCCGGGACAGGACGAATGCACGCACGGCCCGCTTTTCTGGACTGCTACGATGCCGCGCATACCGTGGAGGGGGATGCCGGAAGATGCAATTGACGTTTAATGCGTATTACACATTGATAGCCGCGGTCGTAGTATTGCTGGTTGGCCGCTGGCTGGTGTCGAAGGTTTCGTTCTTGTCGCATTTCAATATTCCGGAGCCTGTGGCGGGCGGTCTTGTGGCCGCGTTGGCTGTGACAGCCTTGCATCAATATAACGGGTTCTCGCTGGCAATCGACAATAACCTGCAAAACAGCCTTATGTTGATGTTTTTCGCCTCGATTGGGCTGAATGCCGATTTTTCGCGCCTGCGCGCCGGCGGCATGCCGCTGGTGGCGCTTACCATCGTTGTGTCCGTGCTCATCGTGCTGCAAAACCTGATCGGCGTGGGCATGGCGGTTGCGCTCGATCTGCATCCCCTGATCGGGCTGGTCGCAGGTTCGATTTCGCTCACAGGCGGGCATGGTACTGCTGGAGGCTGGGGGCCGCTACTGGAAGAACTGGGCGCGAATGGCGCTTCCGCCATCGGCATGGCATGCGCGACTTTCGGGCTGATCCTCGGCGGCCTCACCGGCGGGCCGGTGGCGCAACGCTTGATAGCCAAGGGCTGTAAAACGCCGGGCCAAGCCTCGCTGGAAGATTCTCCGGGAGAAATCGCTTTTGAACAGCCGCATCACACCCGATTGATTACGGCGGATTCGGCGCTGGAGACGCTCGCCATGTTTGCCGTCGCGCTCGCCGCCGCGCAGTTGCTCTCCAGCATCCTGGGCGATGCTCTGACGCAGACGACGGTGCGGATTCCCGTTTTCGTGCTGGCCTTGGGCGCGGGCATCGTGGTGCGCAATGTGCTTTCGGGCGTGTTCAATGTCACCGTGTTCGACCGCTGCGTGGATGTGATCGGTAATGTGTCGCTATCGCTCTTTTTAGCTATGGCGATGCTGTCGCTCAGTCTCTGGCAATTGGTGGATCTGGCTATACCGTTGTTATTGATTCTCACAGTGCAGACAGCGGTAATGATTGTTTATGCCAATTATGTGACTTTCCGTTTTCTCGGCAGAGATTACGATGCCGCCGTGGTCGCCGCCGGGCATTGCGGTTTCGGCCTGGGCGCAACGCCCACGGCGGTCGCCAACATGCAGGCGGT
>JAIRWW010000251.1 GCA_031268685.1 Azoarcus sp. | reverse complement strand
CGGGCGGCATGGAGCAGGGCGGCTTGCAGGGCAGGGTAGGCGAGGCGGGCGAGCGCGGCGCGGATGCTTCGTTGGCGGGCGGGGTCGAAGATGCGCTCGGCTTTGAAAAGCGCTGGCAGGGCCTGCCCCTTGTCGCTGCCGCCGCGCAGCGTGGCCAGCGCGCGGATTTCGCTGGCGAAAGCCCACAGCACTAGCGGCGGCGGCGCGTCTTCGCCGCGCAAGCCGTCGAGCAGGCGTATGCAGCGGGCTGGATCGCCTTCGAGCAGGGCTTGCCTTAGCATGTTGATGTCGTAACGGGCGACATTGAGCACTGCGGCTTCGACTTCGGCTTGCGTCAGTTCGCCTTCAGCATAGATGAGTCCGAGTTTCCGGATTTCCTGCTGGGCGGCAAGAAGGTTGCCTTCGACGTGGTCGGCTATGAATTCCAGCGTTTCGGCAGGGGCCGATTGGCGTTGTGCGCCGAGCCTGCGGGCGATCCAGGCGGGCAGGCGTTCGCGCGGCGGGGTTTCGTATTCGATGGCGATGCCGGTTTCGGCCAGGGTTTTGAACCAGACTGTTTTGCGCGTCTGCCAGTCGAGGGCGGGCAGGGTGATCAGGGTCAGGATGCCTGCGAGCGGGGAGGCGGCGTGGCGTTGCAGGGCATCGCCTCCGTCCTTGCCGGGTTTGCCTGTGGGAATGCGCAGGTCGATGAGCCGGGAGCCGCCGAAGAGCGATAGATTGCCTGCGGCCAGCGCCAGCGCGCTCCATTTGAAGCCCGCATCCACGACCAGGGTCTCGCGTTCGTCGAAGCCTTGGCGGCGGGCGGCTGCGCGGATGGCGTCCGCCGCTTCCAGCGCTAGTAATTCGTCGCCGTGGACGATCCATAGTGGCGCGAGCGGCCGTTCGAGTTGGCTGGCGAGGTCGTCCGGACGCAGATTCATCGCGCAACAGGCTCCTGGGGAAAAGGCGGCGCGGAGTGTTTTTCCGTTCGCAGGGCGCGGGTGTTCCCGGTCAGTTTTTCGCGGGATGCCGCGCGACGGCCAGCCGCCGCGCGATCTGGCGCACGAGGTCGTCTTCCATGTCGCGGTAGAGCAGGGCTTCTTCCTGTTCTTTGCCGAGAACTTGTTCGTCGCTGAAGGTGTATTCGCGCCGCGCGGTGATATTGGTGGGCGGGATCAATTCGTCGTCGTCGCTACGCCCGATGAGGCGGAAGCGGATGCGCTGGCCGAGTTCGTATTCGCGCACTTTTCCCGCGGCAGTCAGGCTCAGGATTTCGCGCGTGCGTTCGTTGGTGAGTATCTGGAGGCGGACTTCGGCGCGGGCGGCGTCTTCTTCGACGGTGGTCGTGCCGCTCAGGGCTATGTGGCGGCGCAGCGCGACGCCCAGCGACGAGTATGGTTCTACGCCTATGTGGATGGTGGCGAAGGCCAGGGCTTGCGGGCCGCGTATATGGAAGCCGCAGCCGACGAGCGCGGCCAGGCCCAGTGCGATGGCTGCGATCCGCAGGCGGCGGGAGGAGATGCGGAGGAAGAAGGGGAAGGGGGAAATCATGTTCTCAGACCACGATGTTGACCAGACGGCCGGGAACGATCACGACTTTCCGGGCGGGTTTGCCGTCCATGAATTTTTGTGCCGCTTCGCTTGCCAGGGCCGCGGTTTCGATGTCGGCCTTGCTTGCGTCGGCGGCGATCCGGATATTGCCTCGCAGCTTGCCGTTGATTTGCAGCATTAGTTCGATTTCGTCCTGCGCCAGCGCGGCGGCGGATGGTTCGGGCCATGGCGCGGCGAGAATGTCTTTGCCATAGCCGCATTCGCGCCAGAGTGTGTGGGCGATGTGCGGAGCGATAGGCGATAGCAGCCGCAGCAGGATGGAAAAGCCCTCGCGGACGACTGCGTTTGCTCCGGCTTCGCCGCGCGCTGTTTTTTCGAGCGTGTTCAGTATCTTCATCGCAGCCGATGCTACGGTGTTGAACTGCTGTTTGGCGAAGTCATGATTGGCTTGCCGGAGGTGGAGGTGAATTTCGCGGCGCGGACTGGCGAGCGCTTCCGGCAGCGCGGCGGGCATGGGGGTGTCTGGGTTTTCGCCAAGGCCGTGGCCGAAGGCCCACACCCGGCGCAGAAAGCGCGAAGCGCCTTCTATGCCGGAATCCGACCATTCGAGCTGCTGATCGGGCGGGGCGGCGAAGATGATGAATAAGCGCGCCGTGTCCGCGCCGTACTGATCGATCAAGGTTTGCGGATCGATGCCGTTGTTCTTGGACTTCGACATTTTTTCGATGCCGCCCATCGTTACCGGCTGGCCATCGGTTTTCAGCGTCGCGCCTGTGGGGCGGCCTCGTTCGTCGGTGGCTACGTCGACATCCGCCGGGTTGATCCAGAGTCTGTTGCCGCCCTTGTCCATGCGATAGTAGCTGCTTGCTACTACCATGCCCTGGGTGAGCAGGCGGGTGAAAGGCTCGGACAGGCCGACGAGGCCGCAATCGCGCATCGCGCGTGTGAAAAAGCGTGAATAGAGCAGGTGAAGGATGGCGTGCTCGATGCCGCCGACGTATTGGTCGACGGGCGCCCAGTAATCGGCGCGTGCATCGACCATCGCATTCGCGTTGCCATGCGAGGCGTAGCGCAGGAAATACCACGACGATTCGACGAAGGTATCCATGGTGTCGGTTTCGCGCCGCGCTGGCTTGCCGCATCGGGGGCAGGCGCATTCGTGGAAGGAGGGCATTTTGGCGAGCGGCGAACCGCGTCCGGTGATCTGGACGTCTTCGGGCAGTACGACCGGCAGTTGCGCGTCGGGAACGGGGACGTCGCCGCAGTCGCCGCAATGGATCATCGGGATCGGGCAGCCCCAGTAGCGCTGGCGCGAAATGCCCCAGTCCCGAAGGCGGAACTGGACCCGTTTTTGCCCAAGTCCCTTGGCGGCGAGGTCGGCGGCTATGGCGTCGGTCGCGTCCTGGAAATCCAGGCCATCGTATTTGCCCGAGTTGGTCAGCCTGCCGTGTCCGGCGTAGGCGTCTATCCAGGGGGCGGAGACGTCGTCATAAGCTCCGATGGTTGAACGCACGACCATCTTGATCGGCAGGCCGTACTTGCGGGCGAAAGCGAAATCGCGCTCGTCGTGGGCGGGCACGGCCATTACCGCGCCTTCGCCGTAGCCCATAAGCACATAGTTGGCGACCCATACCGGCAGATATTCGCCGGTCAGCGGGTGCACGACCCGCAGGCCGGTATCCATGCCCAGTTTTTCCTGCGTTGCCAGATCGGCCTCGGAAATGCTGCCCTGCTTGCAGGCCGCGACGAAGGCGGCGAGCGCCGGATTATTCGCGGCGGCTTTTGTGGCTAGAACATGTTCGGCGGCCACCGCGACATAGCTTGCGCCCATCAGGGTATCGGCGCGGGTCGTGAAAACCTTGAGTACCCCGGCCATGCCAACGGTCGTCATGTCGTAGGGGAAATGCGCTTCGACGCCTTCGGAGCGGCCGATCCAGTTTTTCTGCATCAGCTTGACCTGTTCCGGCCAGTCCGGCAGGCCGTCGAGGGCCGCGAGCAGTTCGTCGGCGTAGGCTGTGATCCGCATGTAGTACATGGGAATTTCGCGCTTTTCAACCAGTGCGCCCGAGCGCCAGCCGCGTCCGTCGATGACCTGCTCGTTGGCGAGCACGGTTTCATCTATCGGGTCCCAGTTGACCGTACCGAGTTTTTTGTAGATCAGGCCCTTTTCATACAGGCGGGTGAATAGCCATTGCTCCCAGCGGTAGTACTCTGGAGTGCAGGTGGCGATTTCGCGCGACCAATCGATGGCGAAACCCAGCCTTTTCAGCTGGCCCTTCATGTAGTCGATGTTGGCGTATGTCCATTTCGCCGGGGCAATGCCGTTCTGGATCGCGGCGTTTTCCGCTGGCATGCCGAAAGCGTCCCATCCCATGGGCTGGAGCACGTTGTAGCCGCGCATTCGGTGGTAGCGCGCGAGCACGTCGCCTATGGTGTAGTTGCGCACATGCCCCATGTGCAGCTTGCCGGAAGGGTAGGGAAACATCGACAAGCAGTAATACTTGGGGCGGGCGCTGTCTTCGGCGGCGTGAAAAGCCGAGGCGGATTCCCAGTATTCCTGGGCGGCGGCCTCGATGGCGGCGGGCTGGTATTTGTCCTGCATGGAGCCGGGAGCGTTGGCGATAGAAGCGTCGAAGTATATCGCGGCGGGCGAGGCAGGGCATGAAAAATCGTTGTTTGACCTTGCCAAGCGGCGCTTTCGCCATGCGTCCGGGCGCCGTACTGCTTGCCGGGTCGATGTTTTATTGTTTTGCCATTTTGGGACGATTGAAACGCTCCCCTGGGATGGGGGGCTGTTTGGTGCGCGATCTTCTGCTTCAGGCTGCCGGTTGTGCGCCCACGCAGTCTTGCATGTCGATATCGAGGGCGGCGGTTTTTATTGAAGCAAAGACTGGACGGCTTCCACCGATAGCCCTGTCGCCTGCGCCACTTCCTCGATCGGGCGGCCAAGCTTGAGAAATGAACGTGCGATGGCGCGCTGCGATTCTTCCCGGCCTCTTTCTAAACCTTCCTCCCGGCCTCTTTCCAAGCCCCTTTCTAGACCTTCTTCCAAGCCTCTTTCCAGACCTTCTTCCAAGCCTTCCTCTCGCCCCCGCTTCAAGCCTCTTTCTTCCGCCGCTTCCGTCTTGACGGCTATGTCCCATTCCATCATCTGCCGGGAGTCGGC
>JAIRWW010000154.1 GCA_031268685.1 Azoarcus sp. | reverse complement strand
TGGTAAAACCAACGGAGCCGCCGCCGAATTCCCGCATGGCGTCGAGAAGGGCTTCCCGAAAATAGGCGGCGGAAGCGCGGTCGAATAGCAGGTGAAATGCGCCCGCCGCCGGATCGTCTGTGAGCGGGCCGCCGTCGCTGGCGACGATGGCGTCGATGCGCGCGACCGAGGTCTGCGCGACGGCGTCCCGCGCGAAGGCGGCGGGCGAGAGATCGACGCCGCACAATTTGGCCATGACTTCGGCGCGGCGCGGGCCGCTGAGCTGGAACCATGCGTGGCTGTCTTGCCGGGGCAAGAAGTAGAGGCCGTTTTCTCCCGCTTTGGGAAGCGCGGTTTCGAGCGCGCGGACGCGCTCGCCTTCGTCTGCCGGAGCGCCGAGGAGCAGGTATTCGTTCCGCGACAGGCGCAGGAGCGTTTCGCCCGAGGCCGCGCGGCTGAGCCGGTTGGGGGCGTCCGGAATGGCGAAGCCTTCCGCGGCGAGGCGCGCCGCCGCCGTGTTGCCGCGCAGCCCGAGGCGCGGCAGGCGGCTGAGGTCGGCAAGGGCGAGAGGGTGGGCGCTGGCGCTTTCCGCTTCCCGGTGGCGGGCTGCGGGCGAGGCGGGTTCGCGGGGGGCTTCGATGGCATTTATCGGCATGGTCAGGATTCCTGGCGTTTGTTGTCGGGGTCGTAGAACGGCAGTTTGACGACCAGGGCGTCGATCCGTCCGCCGGGGGCGCTCTCGCAGCGGATCGGCAGGCGCGAGCCGGCGGCGCTTTGCGCAGGGGCGCACCAGGCGAGGCCGATGGTTTTTTTCAGCGTGCCGGAGTAGGCGCAGGAGGTGATCGCGCCGGTGATGTTGTCCGCTTCGTCCAGGATCAATTGGCCTTCGAGCGGACGGGGGGCGTTTTCGGGCAGCGTGAAGCCGACCAGTTTTCGCAGGGGCGGCTGGGCTTCGAGGATGTCGATGGAACGCTTGCCGATGAAGAAGGGTTTTTTGCGTCCGATCGCCCAGCCCATGTCGACTTCGGCGGGGTGGGTCATGCCATCGGTGTCCTGGCTGACGATGATGTGGCCTTTTTCGAGGCGCAGCAGGCGTTGACTTTCGACGCCGAAGGGCCGGATGCCGAGGGGCGCGCCAGCTTGCATCAGGGCGTCCCACAGGCGTTCGCCGTGGCGGGCGGGAATGTGTATCTCGAAGCCCAGTTCGCCGACGAAGCCGACGCGGACGAGCCGCGCGGGGATGTTCGCCACTGTGCCGGTGCGCACCGCGAGATAGGGGAAGCCTTCCGGGGACAGGTCGATGTCTCCGCAGAGGGTCGAGAGGACGTCGCGCGAGCGCGGGCCAGCAAGGTTGACGGCGGCCCAGGCGGCGCTCACGTTGGCGATGTCTACGTCGAGCCGCCATTGGGCATTCCATTTCGTGAGGCTGCGGTAGACGCGATCCACGCCGCTCGTGGTGGCGGTGACGTAGAAATGGGTTTCGCCCAGGCGGCAGCAGACGCCGTCGTCGATGATGACGCCGTCGTCGGCAGTCATGAGCGCGTAGCGCGAGCGGCCGACGGGCTGTTTGGCAAAGGCGAAGGTGTAGGCGCGTTCCAGTAGTTCCACGGCGTCCGGGCCGCGTATTTCCAGGCCGCCGAGGGTGGAGACGTCGATCAGGCCGACGCCGGTGCGCACGGCGGCGGCTTCTTCCTGGATCAGCCGTTCGCGTTCGGCGGGCTGGCCGTAGTAGGCGGGCCGCAGCCATGCGCCCGCCGGGATGAATTGCGCGCCCGCTTCGGCGTGGCGGCGGTGCATGGCGGTGAGCCGGCAGGGGGCGAAGGCGCGTCCGGCCATGTGCGCGAGTTTTTCCGGCATGACGGGGGGGCGGGCGGTGGCGACGCCGGTTTCGGAGATTGTGCGGCCCCTTGCGTCGGCGACCAGCCGCGCCGCGGGCAGGGCCGATTGCCGGCCTTGCAGCGGCCCCATGCCGACGGTGGAGAAACGCTTGACTAGCTGGATGTCGCGGTAGCCGAGGCGGGTGGCGTTGATGATGTCGCGGATTTGCAGGTCTTCGTCGTAGTCGACGAATTCTTTGCCTTTGGGATGCGGAAAGATCGGCCAGGGGGTGTTGACGGGCGGCTCCGCTGTCAGGCTTGGGGCGGGGCTGTCGTCCGGGTGTCCGAGCGCGGCGGCGGCGGCGTGTTTTCCCGCCGCGTCGCCGTCGGCGAGTGCGTTGTCCAGCGAGAAGAATCCGTTTACCGATCCGGCGAGGGCGAGGGTCGATGGCAGGCCGGAGAGGGTGAAGCGCGCGCTGCCGTCGTCGTAGGCGAGTTTTGCGCCCGCCTGGCAGGGCAGTTGATATGCCGGTATGTAGCCCGCCGACATCAGGAGCGTGTCGCAGGCGATGATTTGGCGTTCGTGCGCGACTTTGCCTTTTGCATGGATGGGGTCGAGGATGCGCCGCACGTCGATGCCTGTTATCCGCGCGTGGTCTTTGCCGGGGATGGCTTCGTAGACTGTTGCGCCTGCTGCGATGTGCACGCCTTTTTTCTCGCAGGCCCGCCGGTATGGCGCGGCGTTTTTGGCGTTTTCGTCGTTTTCGGGGCGCATGTCGATGATCGCGGCGATGTCGATGCCCGCCGCCAGGAGATCCAGCGCGGCGAGGTAGCCCTCGTTGTTGCCGGTGAGGATTGCGGCGCGTTTGCCCGGCGCGACGGCGTAAAGCCGCATGAGCCTTTGCGCGGCGCTCGTGAGCAGGATGCCCGGCAGGTCGTTGTTCCGGAAGATGACGGGCTGGTCGAGCGCGCCTGCGGCGATCACGCAGGTTTTTGCGCGCGCTTTGTAGAGGCGCGCGCCGCAGATGATGGGGAGGAAGTTGTCGGAGAACCAGGCGTTGCAGACGGCGTTGGCGAGGAGGCGGATGTTGGGGTGCGCTGCTGCCCGCGCGATGAGGGCGCGCGCCGCTTCCGCTTCGAGACCGTCGATGCCGAAGCGCGCCCAGTTGAGCGAGCCGCCGGGGATCGGTTCTTGTTCGACGAGTAGCACTTTCGCGCCAGCTTCGGCTGCCGCGAGCGCCGCCGCGAGGCCCGCCGGGCCAGCGCCGATGACGGCCACGTCGGCGAAGATATAGGCTTTGTCGTGGTAGCGCGGCGTGAATTTCAGGTCGAGCTTGCCCAAGCCCGCTTTTTTGCGGATGAGCGGTTCCCAGTATTTCCAGATGCCGCGAGGTTTGAAGAAGGCGCGGTAATAGAAGCCGACGGGCATGAAGCGCGAGAATCTGCCCAGGATCGCGTCGCGGTCGCGGTCGAGCGTGCCATTGCAGTTCTGGCCCGTGACGGCGAGTCCCCGGCTGAGGGGGTGGATGTCGGCCAGCACGTTGGCTTCGTCCGGCAGTTGCACGAGGGTGTTGGCGTCTTGCCCGGCCAGGGTGAGCGGGCCGCGCGCGCGGTGGTATTTGAATGAGCGCGACAGGAGCCAGCGTCCATTGGCGAGTAGGGCGCTGGCGATGGTGTCGCCTTCGAGGCCGTCGTATGTCCGGCCCTCGAAGCTGAAGCGCAGGGCGCGCGCGCGGTCGATCAGCCGTCCCCAGGGGATGGGCAGGCGGGCGGAAGGGCGTGGGGCGTTCATGCCGGGGTCTCCTTGTATCTTCCTGGATCATGAATATGAATGTTGTCATCGATGCGCCGTGGAGCTTGTGGGCAGCGGACGTTTCTCCCCGATGCAAGCCGTATGCCAGATCGTAGGGGCGGGTTTGAAACCTGTCCCTACCAGCGGTCTGGCGGCTTATTCAGCGCATGGCGCGGGTGTGGCGGCGATACGCCGGGCGGCACTTGTTTGGTGCAGCGGCAGGTTTCCCAGATCACGAATGGTGCAATGCGGCGGCGGGTGTTTGGCCGCGGATCATGGGTGAAGGCTTATGACAGAGGGGCGGGAGAGCGTCCAGGGGGAGTTATGCCGAAATATTTGGAGAAATTCTGGAGGCGGTCGAATGAGGGCTTTCATTCAACCTAACGATCATGGATGCTGGCACCACCCCCGAAGATGAAAGAGACTTCGATGTGGAAGGTGTCAGGTATAGGTCGTGATAGTTTTCGGTGGTTCGACCCTGCGCCTAAACCGGCGGTTGCCCCCCCAAAAAAATGCAAAAAATATGTATGAAAAACAAAATGTTGGATATCGCCTACGACTCACCCCATGGGTGAGCGGCGAAAAAACAGGAAAGCTCACCATCACATGGGCTTGGACAGGAAAATCAGTCGTCAACTGCGGCTTTTAGGTTCATACAAGCAGACCGAGGCGAACAAGGCGTTCAGCATCCTGCGCAAGATGTTCAATATGGCGGAGGTCTGGGGCTATCAGCCAGATGGCACCAATCCTTGCCGCCATGTCCCGATGTTCCCTGTCGGCAAGTCCACCCATCTCATCAGCGACGACGACAGTAGTCCTGTCTCAAGTAGTCGGGCGTCTCAGCGTGCCGCCCCGTGTCTTGTGTCGAGTCACGGCTATCAGGTTCTGTGCGCGCTTAGCTTGCCAATAGCGGGAATTTAGGGATAGGCGGGTGATTTAGCCTGCCTCAAAGACAACTCAGTATGGATGGAGCCACCTTCAAAAAGATCAAGCTGGCGCACATGCGCCTCAGCCCGTTCAGGATCAGCCGTGAAGAGGACGACCGCCAGTTCTTTTAGCGCCCTTGTGCAGCTCACATAGAAAAGACGGCGTGTTCGATCCACAATCGTTTCTTCCCCTGCCTCGATGTGTTTTCGGTCGGTATCCGAAAGCTCTTGGAGACCCAAGTATTTTTCGTAAGAGAACTGGAAATGGGTACTTTCCGCATCGTCTAACACAACGAGCACCCTATCAAACTCAGCCCCTTTGATGCCTTGCTGAGTCCAAAAAGGCGAGCGCTCTGAAATGTAGGTCTGGTACGCCAGAAGCTGTCTAGCAGGGCACGCTAAAAAAGCATCCATTGAGGCCATTTCCTTATCGGAATCATCGTCTTCTTGGTCGTCGTCATCGTCCACCTCTTCCGCGGGCTGGGCAGGTGGAGCTGCTTCCGGGTCCAAGTAAGATGCTAGCCGGGGATCGAAGATCAATAACCCCGCTGCGTACACCTGCCTCAGAAGGTCGCCGATCGTTACGTTGGAATTCCCGGCTATGCCTTCTGCAATTGAGGTAACAAGCTCTCTAAGTGCTTTAAGCCGCTCCGCGACGTTCGCTCCGGCGAGATCGCCTTTTTCAAGAAGGGGGGAATACTCCCGAATCAGTCGCATCACTTCGAGTTGCCGGCCTTCTGTATGGGCGATAGATATCGGAATCAGAAATTTCACACATGGTGAAAGAGGCCATGCGGAGCCATCCAGAAAACCGTCTTTGAATGCTGTCGGTGCTTTGGAATTAAGCGCCGTGTAAAGCTTTCCGAACCCTAAGCGTTTTGCGGCCATCTGGTGGACAATGACGAGAAGCTTTACCCGCTCTTGGTCATCATCACCTGCTAGCCAACGCTCATCCCCGGTTTGTGCCGCCATCCATTCGCGCACCCGAACCAGCTTGGCATCTCGCGTATCGTCTGCGGGTAAGATGAAAAGATGGGCCGCCCCTTCAGGAGTCGGAACGATGCCTTGGGGACCTAGACGTTGGCCTGGAACCTGAACGAGGTCATCACCATCGCGCCGAATGGCGTTTGCCAGGTTCAGCACCTTAGTGGAGCACCGAAAATTCTCTGGCTTCGGAATGTCGGCCCAATTTGGTACTGCTTCAACCAATCCAGTTCCCGTGGCATAAATTTGTTGCATCGGGTCACCGAAGAAGCCGAGGCAAAACGTAACGCCGGGCTCGCGCTCAACGGTTTTCAATGTCTCTATGACTTCGGTGGTTGTGTCCTGACTCTCGTCCACAAATACGAAAGGAAATTGGCGCGCGAGAAGAGTTCGAAAGAGAGGACGCTCAGCGATGAGGTACGGCACAAGCTTCAAAATGTCGTCGTGCCCTAAAATTCCCTTTACGTAGTCGCTACCTGTTCCGTACCTGAAGCCTCTGACTGCGGCAATCCGCCCCGACTGCCTGCGAAGGCGCTCCAGGTCTCGAGTGTCCCTGCCCTTTGTACGCTGTTGAACCCTGGGGCCATAGGCTGCCTGTTTCTGTACAAGCGCTTCAATTTTTTCCATGATGCGCTCAGACACCCAGGCGCGAATGTCGTTCTGAAACGGTTTAGCTAGCAGCCACATGAAGCTGTGGATCGTCGAAACGTGAACCAGCGGATCACTGCCGACATCCCTCCATATCTCTCCAGCTGCGATCTCAGTGTAGGTAATGCAGGCAATGCGCTGACGCGATTTTCTAAGCTTATCGCCGTGTATTCGGATAGCAGACGATAGCCCCTTAATCAGAGAAGTGGTTTTCCCAGAGCCTGCGCCGGCCTTCATTATGAAGCTGCGCGGTGGAGCGTCTTCAAGGCAGTTTCGCAGGTCAATGTCTGCTTGGGTGTCAGGCTTATTCGCTCGGCTACTCATGCTCGGCCCCTATCGCGCCAGCTTCTGCCATGGGAACGCCGTCGGGCAGTACAGCCTCAAGTTCAATCCGCACTTCATCCTTTAGCCAAACCAGCCCGTCACGGATATATGTTGGGACACGCCACGCATCTTCGTTCTCAGTAAGTACGGCGAGCGCGAAGTTCGTTTTATCGAAACTCTTCCGCGAAACCTTCTCATGAAGACCTTTGGCAAGAGCACCGGGATCGGCGGCGCCTCCCTTAACAATCAGGCCAAGAGGCTTCCTCTCTTTGGCTTGAGACCATTCCGGATTTTCAAGGCCAAAGTCTTCCTCAAGGGTTCGCCCGCAGAGGGTTTTAGTGGCTCCATTCCAAGTGATAGCCCGTTCAGTCTGATAGACCACGCGAACCTTTGCATCGTCTTCAAGCTCGCGAATCTTGTCGGCTTCCGAGGCGTTACGCAAGTCCTCGATTGTTAGCTTGCCAGGAAGCCACTTTATAAGGGTTTGATTCGAGGTCGCAGCGCCTAGCTCATGAGGCAAGCAAGCCTTCCCGTATTTCTTCTTGGGTGGAGGTGCTACTGGCTCGCCGGTCGGATTTTTCCCGTCACCCTGAGCCTGCATAGCGACGTCCTCCTCTCCACCAGCAGGAACCTCGAACTCCACGACGTCCTCATCATCGACTGCACCGTCGGCCGCAGGAGCCACGAGGGCGACACTATCAATATCAGTAATGATCAGTGTCGTTAGACCGAGGAACTCAATGAGCGACCGGAAACGATGCCCAAAAGCACCACCAACCTCCAAAATGCATAAACAAGCTGAACGGAGGGTTTTCGCAACCTTCCGAATCATGACGGGCAGGAGCAATCTCTCAACATTGCCTTCAACAAGAATAGCGGCATCTGAGAAGAAGAGATCGCAGTGCGCTAGCTTCAGATATCTTTCTAGAAAATCTCGATCATCTGGCTGGGCTTGGTAGAACGCTGATAGATTGAGAACCTCTGTCAACTGTTCCTTTCCGACTTTCTTTCGTCGGAAGTAGCGGATCGGTTTGAATCCACGCTCGTAAAGAATATGCGGCGAGTGGGTCGTGATGATCATTTGACTGCCAAAAATGCCTCCATCGTCGCACTCTATGTTCAGGAGCTCAAGAACGTTGCGAATAAAGACCTGTTGGAGCTGGGCGTGCAGATGAGCCTCTGGTCCTCTACGAAAATCAGATGCAATGGGGGACGGTTGTTCATCGTCACCCACTTGGCTTGAGCGTCGAGAATCTCCACAACCATGTAGATCAAATTTTTGAACCCAAGCCCGTTGTAACTATCAGGAAGGGTGGCAGTGTCTTCACCATCTCCGATCTGGTAATGGACCCGCGCATCCTGACTCATGACATGGGCAGGGTCTAACGCCGACATAATCTTCAGCCGCGGATTGTTAATGCCCGGATAGCCAAGCTTTGCGAGCCGATCAAGCATCGGCTTGAATACTCCATCTAAGTGAGTGTTGAGTGCTTGTTCGGAGTCGAACAGCGCCCTGAGGGCTGCGTGATCGTCTTGTCTTTGATTAAGGTTGCGCTTGTAGAAGCGGCTCAAACGCTTTGACAGATCTTCCGATCTCCCGCCGGCTTCCGGGTTGGGGTCAGCCAAGTGTCGTTGAGCTCCCAAATTGTCGATATGGATAAGCGATTTTAGGATCGCTCCGCCACTTGGCTCTCCACCTAATTCTTCTGGAACATAGTCCCCCATCTCACAGAAGTCCTCATCAAATTGCGTGCGATCCAAGATGAAGTAGCGCAGCTCATATTCGCTCTTGAGTTCGCGCTGGAGATAGTCTGTCATGGAGCGAGGCCAAGGAACATACTGTGACCCTGGCGGCAGTGCTGCCGCCTGCTCCGTACTTTTAGCCTTGGCTTCTTGGTAATTTTGAATGAGGTTAATGGGATTCCGTGCAGTTAGGGAAACCCGTATGCCGACCTTGGTTCCTTCCCATGCTGTGCTATGAAGCAAGGGAATTACTAGATAGAGGTCCAGCGCTGCAACCTCGAACCAGAGATCAAGGTCTATGCTTGGAAGTAAGAGTGCGTCGGGGGCTGCCTCGGCTAGGTTGATTCTTCCAGCTTCATCGAGGGTGTCCCAACAAGAAGAGCTGAAGTCATACAGACTGAAACGATCCCTTCCACCCGCGACAAACGCGTGAATGGCCTGAGTTGCTGACGTTTTTCCGCTGTTATTCGATCCTACGAATATGGATATGTCGTCAGCTAGCTCAATATGGGCGTCCTTCAGTCGTCGAAAATTCCTGAGACGATACGAGTGAAGATGCACGAATCCCTCCGCTGCTCTTATGATTTATAGGAGGCTGCATTCGCTAATTGATGATGAGCATTCTTGCCTTGTCGGAGGCATCACCACGCCGTAGCCGAAAGCAGCCATTCATACAGCAAATAATAAGCGAAACACCTCATTATGCTCCAGGTTCGCTATTCGCTCATCCCTGATGGGACGGGCATCCGCCAGCCTTCCACATCCCTGACGCCTACGGCCCGGCTTCCAGCTTCGGGCCTGCGCGCTTCGCTTGTGTGTGGTTCGGCACACAAGGGTGGCCGTCGCCATGTCCAGCCGTCTTCCCGAGGGCAATCGCACGAATGCCGTTGTTGTACACGTTGATACTTTTCCTCTTATGCATAAAGACTTACGCATGGGGGTTGTTCTCAGTCTTTCGTTTTATGTAGTTTTCCGTCTTTTTGGGGCGGCTCATGGAGACGGCAAGCAAACTACGACTGGCGGAATGTGTCTCGCTATCCGCTCACACTGGGCTGTCGAAAACCGGCTGCACTGTGGTGTATGGATGCCGCCTTTGGCGATGATCAGATGCGGGCGCGCACCAAGCATACTGCGCCCCAGCTGGATCGCGCTGTCCGGAACAAGCAGATAACGCCAAGGCTTACCGCCGTTTTCACGCGCGTGTTGGTTGGCGAAGCCACACCAACACACTGTCGCGCGCATCTTGACGGGCGCTAATCCATGTTGCACCGGCTCATGACGGCTTACTCTTCGCTTTCCGCCCCGAAACGCGCCAGCAAACCGTTTTTCTCCCGGCTGGCAGCGAAAATGGTCAATTTGAGTTCCGTTTGTTCAATCGATTTGTATACCGGACGACGAAGGGAAAGCCGTTCGCTGGCGGCGAGAATGGTGGGCACGCCTTCGCCGCGCCGCTCGATCAGGTTCTGCCGCTTGCTGACCGGATCGGCGGGGTAGTAACGCGAAAGCAGATTCACCAGCGTTTCGTTGCGGCTGATGCTGTTGGCTTCCATGCTGTCGATGCTCAGGCTGTTGGGCAGGCCGCCGGGCGTCGATAATTCCAGCCGGTCGGCGAACAGATGCAGGCGAATGCGAGCGCCGTATTGGGCGTAGTCCCGGTGGGCAACGGCGTTGACGATGGCCTCGAACACAGCGGCCAGGTCGTATTGCGGAATGTCGATGCGCCCCGGACGCTTGACGGCTTCGATACGCATGTTGCGTTTGACGAAGGCCAGCGCGCGCGTGATCTGCTCATCGAGCGGGCCATCGCAATCCTGGGCGTCGACCTGGTATTCGGCGTTGCGCTCGATGCCGGAATAGGCGACGCACTGGATGTAAGCGTAAGAGAGGAAATCCGCCGGACGGGGCGTGAGCAACAAGATGCCGCAGATGCTGAGGCGTTCTTCGCCGTTCTCGTTTTCGCCAAGGAGATAGAGCTTGCGCAATTGGAGGTTTTCCGGCGTATCGCCGCGCAGGAAGCGCGCTTTGAGTTCTGGCGCGGCGGCTTCCAGCCGGGCTTCGGGTACGATTTGTTCGTCGAAGCGGATCAGGCGCGTCATGCTGCGCTGCTGGAAGAGCCGCGCCAACAGATCGGACGGCATTTCCCGTTTGCTGTCGGCTACCCGCAGATAGTAGCCGTTCGGGCTTTTGTGCACGAAGACGCTTTTGTGGACGCGCACCCAGAGGACGGGACGAGCTTCGCCGCGCCGGTCGGGCACTTCCACCCAGCGGGTTTCGATGGGCAATGGTGGTTCGATGGTGTCATGGGCGAGATTTTTCAGCCAGTTGCCGACGATTTCCAATGCCGCCGGGGCGATTCCGTCGACGTCGCGCGTCTTGTCGTTGACGCCCAACACGAGAATGCCGCCGCTGGCGTTGGCGAAGGCGGCGAGTTCGTCGGCGGTGCTGTCCCGCCCGGGCGCGCATACCTTGCTGTCCTTGACTATGACGCTCTTGAATTCGTAGGCGGAATCTTCGCCCAGCCGTATCTGGTAGGTCAGTTCCCGCACGAGTTGGGTGGTGTCGATCATGGCTTCATCTAAAACTAGTTCCGGTTGGAAACATCCCCTTCATGGGGATAACCGGGCACGGGAGGGGCGTGACCCCTTCCGGGCCTTGTCGCCCGGTTACGGGCGTGAATTGAAACCTAGACGCCAGCGGATGGCGAACAGGCGCTGGCGATGCGGGGTGAGAGCCAGCGCCTGCTCGGTTTTCTCCAGCAGGCGGTCTTCCTCGGATTCGATGCGTTTCTTTTCTTCGTGGTAGCCGAGCATCTTGTCGTCGCGTTCTTTTTCCAGTTGTTTGAGACCGCGTTTGGCCGCCAGTTTTTCGGCGAGCGTGGGTAGTTGCCGGATGGCGCGGCGCACTTCCCTGATTTCCTTATCCAGTTGCTTGATGTGGATGTCTAGCGCAACGCGGCGGTCTTCCGCCCAGGCTTCAAGCTTTTCGCTTTCTTCTGTGAAATAGCGTTCGTTCAGTTTTTCGGCTTCTTGCTGCTTGCCAGCGTGTTGCGCCGCAAGTTGTTTTTCCAGCAATACCGGCGCGCGCAGTGTGACGGATTTGCACGCGATGGCCGCGGGCAGCGTCAGCAGACGCTCGATGGCGTCCCGGTCGAATTCCTCTCCGCTGTCGCTGATAGCGGCAAGCAACAGATGTTCGGCCTTGTCCCGCGTGGTGGTAAAGCTCAGTTTTTCCACGATGAGATCGCCGGATCGTCCTTCAAGAGTTTGCAACCAGGAATGTTGCCCGGACTCCGTGTGGGCGAGGTCGAAAACGATTTCGGCGGCGGGCAAACCTTTCAGGCCGTCCTTCGCTTTACCGATTAATTCCGCACCCAGTCCTTCGTTTGGACGCAAAAAGCGCGCATTGGCCGCGGCGGTTTCTTGCCAGCGCACATCGTAGACCCGCCCCTGATGCTTGAAAGCATGAGCCTCGAAACGGGCTTCGGGCAACATCATGCGCGCCAGCAAAATCAGCCGCTCCTGGTACGCGCTCAAACGTCCTTCGGTTTTGTCGCGCCTCAGTTTGAGCCGCTTCACAACGTCGGTGTCAAAATTCTCCAGCAGCGAACGTTTGGTTTCCCGCGCTTGTGTTTCGAGTTCGCTTTTGAATGTTTCTTGCAGGCGGTTGAATTCTTCGTCGATTTGGGCGTCGTCACGGCATTTTTGGTAGATGTCATGAATGCGGCGCTCGATGTCCACGCCGGATTCGATGCTGCCGAGGATTTCATCCGATGCGCCGAAGACCCCCTCGAACAGGCGGAATTTTTGGTGCAGCAATTCAAAAACGCGCTCGTCGGCGCGATTGCCTTTATTAATGAAGTTGACGACGACGACATCGTGTTTTTGTCCGTAGCGGTGCACGCGCCCGATGCGTTGTTCGACGCGCTGCGGGTTCCACGGTAAATCGTAATTGATGAGTAGCGAGCAGAACTGGAGGTTGATACCTTCCGCGCCAGCTTCGGTGCAGATGAAAATCTCGGCCTCGTCGCGGAAATATTCCACTAGCGCGGCTTTCATGTCGGCGGTTTTCGCGCCGGAAATGCGCGCTGTGCTTTCGTGTTTTTTTAGCCAATCTTTGTAGATGCGCTGGGAGTCCGGGTCGGCATTGCTGCCGTTGAGGATGGCGAGCTTTTTGGCGTAACCTTGCGCGGCGAGCAAATCCTTTAGCCAGCGTTGGGTGCGCACCGATTCGGTGAAGATCACCGCCTTGCGCTGGCCGCCAAGCCGCTCGGCAAAGTCGAATGCGTGCCCGAGCGCCCGCAGAAGCGCATCGGCCTTTGCATTCCGGGTGATGCGTTCAGCCAGCGAGCGGAAGCTCTTGAGTTGTTCGATCTCTTCGCCGAGATTGGCGATTTCGGCGTCGCTGAGTTCTTTCTGTTCAATGCCTTCTTCGTCAAGCATGTCGTCGATGGCGTCATAATCCGCCAGCGTCGGTTCGTCCAGCGGCAAACGTTTTTCCAGCCGACCAATCATGGCGGACAGCGTGCCCTGGATGGCAAAGGAGGAGGACGCCAGAATTTTGCGGATGACGAGGGTCACGAGATGGCGCGCGCCGGGTTTGATGGCGAGCAGATCGTCGCCTTGCAGATAGGCGGAAACCTGCGCGTATAGGGAAAGTTCGTCGTCCGATGGGCGGAAATCTTCGGTCATTGAATAACGGCGGGTAAACTTGATGCCCCCGCTTTCTTGTACCTGACGCCGCAGGGTGCGCGTGCAAATGGGTTTCAGGCGCTCGCGCAGGCGCTCGAATTCGCCGGTTTCCGGTTTGGAACGGCAGTAGCGTGTCTTGAAGGCATCCAGGCTGCCGAAGAAATGCGGGTCGATGAAGGCAATCAGGCCATAGAGTTCCAGCAAACTGTTTTGCAGCGGCGTGGCGGAAAGCAGGAGCTTGGGGCATCCCTTGAGTGCGGCGTCGAGCTTGCTGGCGATCTTCGCATTTTCTCCTTTATGGAAATTGCGCAATTTGTGCGCTTCGTCGAAAACGGCCAGATCCCATTGCACGGCGGACAATTCTTCCTGTCTGCGGGCGGCGAATTCGTAGGACAGGATTACGATTTTCTCTTGTCCGGAGGCGTGTTTGGTATGAAAGGGGTTGCCGATGCCCGCAGCCTGCGCCGCGTTGAAATTGCGCGCTTCGAGAATCTGCGTGGGCAGGGAGAATTTTTCCGTCAGTTCCTGCGCCCACTGCTTGCGCAGCGTCGCGGGTACGACCAGCAGCAGCAGGCGCTTGCGCTCCGCCCATTTTTGCGCCAGCACCAGGCTGGCTTCGATGGTTTTGCCTAGCCCCACTTCGTCGGCGATGATGACGCCATTGGATAGCGGCGAAGCCAGCGCGAACAGCGCCGCATCCACTTGGTGGGGATTCATGTCCACCCTGGCGCTTGCGATAGTTTGGGTAAGCGCATCTTCCGCAACGCCTTCGAGCGACAGGGTATGGGCAATGTAGCCGCTTTGATAGCGGGTGTACTTGTGCATCAGCGCGCGTCCTCTGCCGGAGGGGCGAGGGGATGAAATTCCTTTTGTTTTCCGGTGCGCTCAAGGAATTCGCTGACCGCCTGGCGAACGAGCCAAGCCACGGACAATCCGTGCGTATCGGTCATGCATTGCAAGCGGTTCAGTTGTTCCGGCGGTAGGGAGACAGTTGTGCGTATTGCTTTCATCAAAAACTGACTCCGGTTGGAACCCCCCCTTCAGGGGGATAATCGGGCACGGGAGGGGCGTAACCCCTTCCGTGTCTTGTCGCCCGGTTACGGGCGTGGATTGAAACATGTTGCTGCATTATTCTGCATCAGGATGCATCACATTCTAGTCATTCCCGGCTAGTGCGTGAAGCCATACCGATCAGTCATTTCAATTCCGCTTGCCGCTTTCATTTATCGAAAACTAACTCCGGTTGGAAACCTCCCCTTCAGGGGGAGAATCACGCACGGGAGGTGTGTAATCCCTTCCGTGCCTTGTCGCCCGGTTACGGGCGTGGATTGAAACATTTCGGGGCTGCGGTGAAGTCGATGCGCGATGTAAAAATTTCGCCCGGATCGAAGCTGCGCAGGATGTCGTCGGCCACGGTGTCGCGCTCGGCGATGAACCAGTAGCCCGATGCCTTGTGCAGCCACCATTCCCGGACGATGCCAGCGGGGTTCGCGCGGTTGAAGACGTAGTCGGCCCATTCGGCGTCTGTGCAGGCGAGCGGGTCGGGCATGGCGCTCACTTCGCCGCCGTAGGTGAATTCGCTGATGTTGCGCGGGCCGTTCAGGGGGCAGGGCATGAGTTTCATGAAAAACTAACTCCGGTTGTAAACATTCCCTTCAGGGGGATAAATACGAACATGGGCGCGGCGCGTCAGTGGCTGGCGGCTGTCGCGCCCATTTCGTTGATTTGCCGGAAGCGCGAGAAGCGATCCAGGCTGAATGGCCGGATGAGTTCGGGCGTTTTGCCGCCGCTGGCGACGAGTTCGGCCATCGTCACGCCGCAGATGGGCGTCGCCTTGAAGCCGTAGGTGCCCCATCCGGCGTCGAGGTAGTAGTTGTCGAGGGGGGAGCGTCCCATGATGGGGCTGTAGTCCGGGGTCATGTCCGTGATGCCCGCCCATTGCCGCATCAGCTTGGCGTTGGCGAGGAAGGGGAACATTTCGATGGCGTGAGCGAGTAGCCCTTCTTTCAGGTCGATGGTCGAGCGCGCGCTGTAGAGCGGGTAGGGGTCGGAGCCGCCGCCGATCAATATTTCGCCGCGTCCGGTCTGCTGTACGTAGCAGTGGAGCGCCGATGAACTCACGAGCGGCGTGAGGAAGGGTTTTACGGGCTGCGTCACCATCGCTTGCAGGGGATAGCTGTGGATCGGGGCGCGGATGCCCAGTTTGCCGAGCAGGAGGGAACTCGACCCGGCGACGGCCTGCACTACGCAGCCGCATTGGATTGTGCCGCGCTTGGTTTTGACGGCGGTGACGCGGTTTTTTTCGACGACGAAATCTTCGGCTTCGGTCAGTGGGTGGAAATCCACGCCGCGCGCGACCGCGCCGCGCGCATAGCCCCAGGCGACGGCGTCGTGCCGGGCTGTGGCGCCGTCGATGTGCCAGAGACCGGCCAATACTGGCTGGTGGCCGGTGTCGAGGTTCAGGAGCGGCACGAGTTCCCTGATTTGCTGGCGGTCAAGCATTTCCGAGCGTCCGCCGAGATGGCGGTTGACTTCGGCGCGTTGGCGAAAGGCGCGTACTGCGCTGTCCGTGTGCGCTAGCGTGAGTTGGCCGCGCTCGGAATACATGATGTTGAAATCGAGTTCGCTGGAGAGATTGCGGAAGAGGTCGACCGAAGCGATGTAGAACTTGACGCTTTCGGGCGTCAGGTAGTTGGAGCGGATGACCGCCGTGTTGCGCGCTGTGTTGCCGCCGCCGAGGTAGCCTTTTTCCAGCACGGCGATGTTGCTGATGCCGTGGCGCTTGGCGAGATAGTATGCGGTGGCCATGCCGTGGCCGCCGCCGCCGATAATGATTACGTCGTAGGCGCGCTTCAGCGGCGGAGGGGGCGGGAAATCCGGTCTGGCGCATGGGTCTGGCGACAGTCCGTGGCGGAGTAGGGAGAGCGGCATGATGTGTCCTGCTGTGTGGTTGCAGAGTTGGGGAAATGCCCTTCGACAAGCTCAGGGCGAACGGCATTCCATATGAAACAACAACCGTTCGGGCTGAGCTTGGCCTTTACTCTTGAGTCTGTATGTTCATTTGAAGACCACCGTGCGGGCTTCGTTGAGAAAGACGCGGTGTTGCAAGTGGTAGCGCACAGCCTTGGAAAGCGCCACGGTTTCGGTGTCGCGCCCGACCGCCACCAGGTCGCCGGGGGAATAGGAATGATCGACGCGCTGCACTTCCTGCTCGATGATCGGGCCTTCATCGAGATCGGAGGTCACGTAGTGCGCGGTCGCGCCGATCAGCTTTACGCCGCGTTCATAAGCCTGATGGTAAGGCTTCGCGCCCTTGAAGCCGGGCAGGAAGGAATGATGGATGTTGATGGCGCGTCCCGAGAGCGCCTTGCACAAGCCATCGGACAATATCTGCATGTATCGGGCGAGCACCACAAGTTCCGCGCCCGTTTCTTCGACGATCTTCAGGACTTCCTTTTCCTGTGCGGCCTTGTTTTCCTTCGTCACCGGCAGATAGATGAAGCGGATGCCTTCGCGTTCGGCCATCGGGCGCAGGTCGAGATGATTGGAGACGACGGCGGCGATTTTCATCTCCAGTTCGCCCTTGTGGAAGCGGTAGAGCAGGTCGGTGAAGCAATGGTCGTACTTGCTCACCATAATGACGACGCGCATCGGGCGGCGAGAGCTGTACAGATTCCATTCCATGCGGAAGCCTTCCGCCACGCTGGCGAATTCGCGCCTGAGCGTCACTTCGCTGTCATCTCCCGAAGTAAAGTGGAATACCGCGCGCATGAAGAAGCGGCGGTTTTCCTCGTCGTCGAACTGCGACATTTCGTTGATGTAGCACCTTCGTTCGGCCAGGAAGGACGTGACCGCCGCGACGATGCCGGTCATGGCCGGGCAGGTGATCTTGATGATGAAGTTTTCCCGCGCGTCCTGGGTGAGGTGTTTGGCGTGCTGCATGAAAAGGCTCCCTGTTTATATGGAAATGTCGTGTATGCGATGGATTCCGGGCTGGGGAAGTCCTGCGCAATTCCGTTCGCCCTGAGCTTGTCGAAGGGCATCCCCCGTGGAATCATGGGCTTCGACAGGCTCAGCCCGAACGGATGAGGTTTTCATGAAAGTTGCAGCCAAATCCAGCCCGAACGGATGAGGTTTCATGAAAGTTGCAGCCAGGCTCAGCCCGAACGGATGGCATCCCTAAAAGTTGTAGCCGGTCTCGCGGTGTTCGGACTGATCCAGGCCCTTCGCTTCCGCTTCGGGATCAACGCGCAGGCCAATCGTCCAGTCGAGGATTTTCAAGATGACCAGACTTACGGCGAAGCTGTAGGCGATGGTGAATGCAACGCTCTTGAACTGCGCCCAGATCTGCGCTGGCATCTCGATATCCTCGGTGCCGCCGAGGGCGGTGGAAGCGAAGATGCCGGTGAGGATCGCGCCCACCATGCCGCCCACGCCATGCAGGCCAAAAACATCCAGAGTGTCGTCGTAGCCGAAGCGGCGCTTCACGATGGCGACGAAATAAAAGCAGATCGCGCCGGAGACGATGCCAATGATGAGCGCGCCGACGGGGCCGACATAGGCGCAACCGGGCGTGACGCCGACGAGTCCCGCCAGCGCGCCCGAAGCGATGCCGAGCGCGCTGGGGCGTCCATTGCGTATCCACTCCACGCTCATCCAGCCGAGCACGCCGGTGCAGGCGGCGAGCTGCGTATTCAGCAGCGCCATGCCGGTCGCGCCGCTGACCGCCACAGCAGAACCCGCGTTGAACCCGAACCATCCGAGCCAGACAAAGCCCGCGCCAGCAAGGCAAAGCCCCAGATTGTGCGGCGGCATCGAATGCGCGGGATAGCCGTGCCGCCTGCCGACGACAAGGCAGGCAGTGAGCGCGGCGACGCCGGAATTAATGTGCACCGCCGTGCCGCCCGCAAAGTCGAGCGCGCCCCAATTGGCCATCAGCGAACCCGGCCCGCCCCAGACCATGTGCGCCATTGGCGCATAAACGAGCGAAAACCAGAGCGCGAGAAAAATAATGGCGGAACTGAACTTGATCCGTTCGGCAAACGCGCCAGCGACGATAGCCGGAGTGATGATGGCGAACGAAAGCTGGAAAGTGATGAAAACGCTTGTCGGCATGCCGAGCGTAATGCTGTCGCTCCTCAGGTCGCGCAGGAAGAAAGAAGCGCCGCCGCCGATGAAGCTGTGAAGGTTGTACTCGCCTTCCACCATGCCCGTGGCGTCGGTCACGATGCTGTAGCCGAAAATCACCCAGAGGATGGCAATGAGTCCCGCGCCCGCGAAGAACTGCGAGAACACCGAGAGCAAATTCCTGGAACGCAGCATGCCTGCATAGAACATGGCCAGGCCGGGGATGCACATCATAATGACGAGCGCGGCGGCGGTCATCATCCATGCCGCTGTGCCAGTGTCCAGCGTTTCCTGCGCAAAGGCTGGCGTTGCTGCGAGGCACAGCAGGAGCGGCAGGCGGGAGAGCGTTTTTACCGGGAGGATGCGCGAGTCCAGTGTCTTCATGGCATGACCTTCACGTGGTTGGGGAATCCGGATGCGGCGGATGCCCCTTCCCCGATGCAAGCTGTATGCCAGCTCTTGCGCTTTTCCCGAAACCGGCGCGGCGTCAGTGGT
>JAIRWW010000073.1 GCA_031268685.1 Azoarcus sp. | reverse complement strand
GCGGTGACGCCCGACACATTGGTATGGGTAATGTAAATACCGCTGCGGGTCTCGCCCGCCAAACCGTCGAACCGGTAGCGGCTGCATGCGGCGCTGGATGTTACGTCCCCGATTGCCTGGCCGTTCTTGCATTGCCCTTTCGTGAAGGCGAAATATATCGTCTCGATTGCGCCCTCGTCTTCGCTGGTATTGTTGCCGGGCACAGGGTCTTCGACCGCGCCGCTCGATAAGGTCCCCTTGTTCTTCAGCACGCCGGTGGCGCTTGGCGACACCAGGGCATAGAGGCGCAAATCCGGCGCGCGCTGCCCTTTTTCCAGATCGCCGCTCCAACTGCACGTTACCGTTTGTCCATCGGCCTCGCAAAACCAGCCGCTTCCCTGAAAATCATAAAAACTCATTGCACTGGGCAGCGTATCTACAATCTGCAAAGTGCCGCGCATCCGGTCTGGACCGTTATTTTTCGCGCTCAGCACATAAATACCAATGCCGCCCGGATAAAGCGTATTTTCCCTGGTTTTCGTCAGTTCCAGGTCGGCGCGGGGAAACGTCCCGTCCGTCCTGCCGACGCACACATCGTCGACCAGCCAATAATCGTAGTGTTGATTGCCTGTTTGATACCCCGAGTAAGAAAGCTGCCGGAAGCGCAGGCGGAAGTTTTCGTGCTGCGCATTGGGCAGGCCGGAGAGCGCCGCCGAGGCATAGCTTATATCCTGCCCGCATGACGAACTTCCCGATACGCCCTCGACGCTTTGCAGCGCATGCCATTTCCCGTCACCCCCGAAATACTCCGAGACGAATTTGTCTTTGGGGTTTGCTGTCGTGGAGTCGCACGCTGTGAGCACATCCGCGCCATTGATCTTGCCGGGCGGATTCTTCATGCCGCGCTGCGCAACGTAGCGTATGTTTCCGCCAAGGCCGCGCGTATCTATGCGCATGGTGGATGCCACAACGTAGCTCCAGCGCAAGAACATGGAATGCTTCGACGACCCGTTCGTGGGATATACATCCCCGGTCACGCCCGCCTCGCCGATCCGCAGGTCCTCCGTGTCAGCGCCGGTCGCTATGTCTTCGTGGCCGAACGACCATTGCTTCAGGCTGGATGCCGGCGCCTCGAAGTTATCGCAAAACCCCCCTGCATAACGCGGCGCATCGATCCGGCGCAACACCACGTCATCGATGAACCAATAGTCGTATCCATTGACCACAGTGGCACTGGAATGGCTAGCAGTGCCAGTGCCATGATTTTGACGGAAGCGCAGGCGAAAGCCGCTCCAGAGCGCCTCTGCCGGCAACTGGAACACTGGCCGCAATATTTCACCCGCCACGGCATGCCCGCCTGTGGCACGATGCTGGGCCAACATTTGCCACTTGCTATTCTTGTCCAGATATTCGGCCATGAAATTGGCAGTCGATTCGTCCGGCTCTTCGGCGAAGCTGTCGCTGCCGCGCCGGAGCCAGTAACTGAGTTCCACCGCCGCATCCGCGGGCAGCCCGGAAAGGTCGATTGCCTCGCTCGTCACCGCATGCGCCAACCACCGATTGAACATACTCCGGCTGCTGTTGGCGCGCGGGTTGGCGTAGTTGTGATAGGGCTTGATGTCGCTGTCTATCCCCGCACATCCGCCCGCGTCGGGCTGGTAACTGCTGCCCGGCGTATGGGATCCGCAATTGCCGTCGGTCGTCGCCACCCAACCATTGCCAACCAGATCCGCTTTCGCCGAACCCTGCACCGAACGCTCGAAGTCGTCGCACCAAATAACATTGGACGCACCGCAGATCGTGCCCTTGAGCGCATACGTTTCACCGGTAAAATTGCCATTGCCATGACCCGTCCCGCCTATCGGGCGATCTCCCGTCGCGCTCAGGACGCTATCGTCATCGTCAAAATCCAGCCGCAGGCTGGCCAGTTGATCCGGCGCGACACTGCCCGCCGGCACTTTCGTCGTCACGTAGTAGACGCTTCCCGACCCCGTCACGGAAACAATGCTCGCCCCCGCCCCGCCAATGCCTGCCGTAACGAGGCGGAATACATTCTCGCTCACGTCCTTGACCGGCTGGTAAAACTTCACTTCCCACGTAATGGCTACATCGTTCTTGCCCACCGTGGCAGGCGGCTGAGGCGGCAGCTGCGAAGGGACAACCTTTATATGCTGTACCAGCGGCTCGAACACGATGGCGTTTTTCAGCTCGAACAGTGGCGTAATTGGATAAGAGTAGGTAGCCAAGGTGGAGCAGGTGGTGGTATTACCAAGCCCCCTCAGATACAGATTGTAGGTACCGTAAGCAATGTTCGCAGGTACAGTCACGGCGCCGCTGGACAGCTTAGAAGAAAACGTCCCGTTGAAACCGTTGGATGTCGAAGTGGGCGCTGCACACGTCATCCCCGGTGCGTGGTTATCCGCCACAGGCGTCGGCGGCGCGGAGGCAATCAGCCATTCGACCCGTTCCAGTTTTGCTAGCGAATCTGATCGGTTGCTTTTCATTACAAAAGCCAGATCGAGCTTATCTCCCGGTTGCAGCATGACCGAACTCCCGCCATTAACCGTGGCGGAAGTGATTTCCTGAACGGCTTTCAATCCCAGCGTACCGGGGATGGTGTAGGAATTGCTGATCGCATTTGTGTCGTTTGTACAATTTGCCGACGTGTTAAAAGCCTTGATCGAAAGACTGTAGTCGCCAGCAGGCAAGGACTCCAGCGTTTTGCGAACATCTGCCGAAAAGCCGCCGCCGAACAGATTGAATCCGCTCGCGCTCGAAATCCACTGCTGATCTTGGCCCAGAGCGATATTGTCCGAATCCGTACAAACAGTGACTGAATTGCCTGTCTTGATGTTCGTGAAGCTCAGTCGCGTGTAGTTCCAGTATCTTCCACTCGATGACGAATTGTCGCTGCGAACGACCACATAGAAGCGGACCAGCGGAAGCGGCGCACCTGTCACCGTCGATCCAGGATGCATCAACAGGATAGGTTCTTCCGCCCTGTTGCTACTGTCCGTTATCATTTTGGTACTGTTTGAGATAGTGATCATCGCCGCCGCGAAGTCCATCCAGAGCAGACTCGCCGCGCCAAGCAGCGCAATGGCCCACCGGCGGAAGCAAGCCCGACGCCGGTTCGCGCACAAGAAAGACCTCTCGGCGGTATCGCTGCCGAACGCATGAAGGCTTGTCTGCATCACGCACCTCCCGAAGTCTGTCTTCAATCGGTGGATTCGGCCCGTAGACTC
>JAIRWW010000009.1 GCA_031268685.1 Azoarcus sp. | reverse complement strand
CCGCCGCGCCATCGAGCAGCGTTTCGACGAACCGCTCTCGCCGCAGGAAATCGGCAAGTTTGGAATCGAGCTGCAGGCGGTCAACGACGCGCTGGCCGAGCACGAGGAAGAATGGCTGCGACTCTCCGAGCGGATCGAGGCAGAAGAGCACTGATCCCGACGCGGGGACAAAACCTGCGCCCTCAGCATCAAAAAACAAACGCCTCAAGGCTACTCATAGTGCGCTTTCCGCCAATCCCTCTTCCTTCGCTCCCCTGCTTCCTCAATTGCCCTGCCTGATTCATGCGAAGGGGCGTCGACAGGGCGTTTTCCCTATATTGAAAAGAACGTAGCCAACACGAAACGCGAGCAACGCGCGGCCATGTACGGGCTAGGGCTTGGCTGGTCGCTGTCCGCATCCCACTGATCCTGACGCTCCGGCGCAAGGCGCCGCAAGATTTTTCTGATCCCTGACAGGGACGGACAATTCTTCCACTTGCAGTGGGTCTCTGGCTTCCCCGGTGTTTGGCTGGAAGATCGCAAACAGGTTTTTAGAAGTCCAGTTGAGATTCGTCAATGCCGAGTGCCTTGGCGATTTTTTCGCGGCTGGACTTGCGGACGGACTTCTTGGCTTCCAGTTGCGCGTAAGAGCCTTGGGTGATGCCCATGCGCTGCGCGACATCGGTTTGCGTGAAATCGAGATACTCACGCCATGCGCGGGCAGCAGACCATCCGTTTTCAAGCGCCTTGTCTACGACCTCGATCGGAATGCCTGGCTCGGCTTTGGGTTTGTTGTGAACCAAGGCTTGATAGTCGGCAAAAGGCAGCACGGCAAAGACAGGATGCCCGCCTTTGTCGCGGAGAATTTGTACGGTTTCAATAAGTGCGTTCATCACGTTTTTTCACCTCTTCGATTGAGACGATGTGAACCACACCGTCGAAATCAAAAAACACCCGAAAGTTCCCAACCCGCAGCCGATACTGGTAATCGTGATTAACGAGCACCTTCACGTTGATGCAGTCCGGCATCTCTGAAAGTTTGTAACACTCGTCAACGATGACCTGACTGTCTTTGCTTTGCAACTTACGTAATTGCTTGGCTGCTTTGCGAGTGATTTCTACTTTGTTGATGCGTTGAATTATGGGTTAATTATTGGATTTGTCAAACATTATCCAATAATTATTTTTACGCTTGGTGCCGTAGGGTGGGACGCGCAAGCGCGTCCCACCCTACGCGCTGATCCCTGATTCCTGGCATCTGATCCCTGAAATACCACGGCGACAACCCCGATGAAAGCAGCATGAATCGTTCGGTTGTTGTGTTGGGGTTCGCTTCGCTCATCCCAACGTTCATGGCGCCCGTCGCCACCCCGAATGATGAAAAACTCTACGTTAACTACGGAGAAACGCCATTCCTGGAAGATGTTCTTTCACGCATAACCTATACGGGCTGTCGTGCTTCGTAGGGGCGATCTTTGATCGCCCGCTGGAATCGTGCGCGGGCGAACACAGTTCGCCCCTACCTGAACAGAGGACAGAAGACAGAAGACAGTGAAAAATCCATCGTCATTCCCGCGCAGGCGGGAATCCAGAATTCCATGCACATCGCCCAATTCCTGGATTCCCGCCTGCGCGGGAATGACGGAGTCGATTGGGCCGATATAAGAAGATTTGATGCCAGGAGGAGGGAATTTGTCCGGTTTGAGGCGGTTGAGGGCGAAACGGCGGAGGATGACCAGGGTTTGTGCGGCGTATCCAGTTCGGGTGCGCAAGCGATCCTACATAGTGCGATTGCCCTGGAAAGACCTGACCGTTTGTCGTATCTTTCCGGCCTTGGGAAGTTATCCTATACCTCTGATTGGGCCTCTGGAGACAAAGATATGACAAAAACAACGAATGAGCGCGCACCCGACGCCACTGCGCTTCTCTCCGATCTGTATCAGCTCGTTCATGACGAGCAGCAGGCCGCCAATTACCAACTCATGACCATTTGGGAACATTCCCTTCCGGAAAAACTCCAGAAAGGCCTCGCTCAAGGTTTCGTCCGTCTTGAGCGCGGCCCCGAACCGACGACGCTGTGGGCCTATCCCGACCCTACGGAATCCCGGTTTCGTGAGGGCGATCTTCTCTGCCTGCATCAGGGCAACGCCTTGGAACCTCTTTGCCGCAGACTTTCGTTCGAGCTTGAGGAGGATGATCGCTGGCTGCTACGGGGGAACCGCGCCACTGCGATTTTCGACAACTACACGGGGGGTGCCTGTTATGCCGATCCCGACGCGATGGATCTTTCCGGCTTCTATAGGCAAACCCTTGAGGATATCGGCGCATCTGTTTCCGGCAGAGAAACCTTGCTGCCGCTGCTTTCCGGGCAACTGGATGTCAAATTCGATGAAAATGACATGATGGAAGCGATCAGCGTCGCGCGGGCCGAGGGATACAACGACAAGCAGGCCGAGGCCGTCGGATGGGCGCATGGCGCGTTGCATGTGGCCTGTATCCAGGGGCCGCCCGGCACGGGCAAGACCCGCGTGCTTTCGCTCATTGCCCGGCTGGCTGTTGAGCGCGGTGAGCGGATTCTGATGACTTCGCATACCCATATGGCCATCAATAACGCTCTCAACAAGATTCATGCCCAAGGCGTGCCAGTGGTAAAAGTTGGCCGCGCCACGCAGCGCAAGGGGCTAGACGAGGCCATTCCGAATCACGAAGGACTCGACGGTTGGGAGGGTCGCCCGACCAATGGCTATGTGGTAGGCGCCACGCCTTTCGCCACCTGCACGTCCCGTCTCGAAAATTATGGCTTCGACACCATTCTCTTCGACGAAGCGAGCCAGATCACGGTGCCGCTGGCGCTGATGGCCATGCGCAAGGGCAAGCGTTTCATCTTCATCGGTGACCAACGCCAATTGCCGCCCGTGCTCCTATCCCGTTCCGTGCTCGACAAGGAGGCGCATTCGGTTTTTTCGCGCCTGACCTCGCGCAAAGCCGAGCATCTGGTCATGCTGGACGAGACCTATCGCATGAACCGTTGGCTGACCGACTG
>JAIRWW010000004.1 GCA_031268685.1 Azoarcus sp. | reverse complement strand
GCGGTGAGCAGTTGCGGTTCCGCGCCGTTGGCGTTCTTGTAGCGTGCGGCAATCGCCTTGAAGGAAGGTGCCTTGCCGGTGTCTTCCGCCGGGGCGTGGCAAGCGCCGCAAGTGCGTTTCAACATGCCGAGATCGGCGCTCGCCACCTCGGTGGCGGCGAGCAGGACGCAGCAGAGCAGGAAACGGGTTGTTGACACCGCAATGCCTCGCCTCAATCCGCGTATTTGACCGTGCAGCCGTAAGGCTGCGTGTTGTTGTGTGCGATTGGACGCGCGGCGGCAAGGTCGGCAAGGGCCAGCCGGATGTAGTTATCGGCTTTGGCGATGTCCGCCTGGTCGGCGGAGCGGATGCTGTCGATGCCGCCCTTGTAGATGAGAACGCCCGCTGGATCGACGATGTAGAGGTGTGGTGTGGTACGGGCTTCGTAGAGCCTGCCGATCTTGCCGTCGGGATCGAGCACAATGCCGGCGGGCGCCGCGCCCCGGCTGGCATTGAGCTTTTGCGCCGTGGCGCCATCGACGTAGCCCTGTTTGCCGGGTGCGGACGAAATGACCTGAAGCCAGACGATGCCCTGTTGGGCGGCATCTTTTTGCAGGCTGGGGATGTTGCCGCTTTCGTAGTGCTTTTTTACGAAGGGGCAGTCGTGATTCGTCCATTCCAGGATCACCGTCTTGCCCTTGTAGTCGGCGAGGGAAATGTTGTGGCCGTCCGCAGCGGAGGAAGAAAAGGCGGGCGCGGGTTCGCCGAGACTGGCCGCCGCGTTGGCGAGGCTCGCGCACAGGGAGAGGGCCAGCGTCAGGATCAGCCGTTTACCGGAAGTGAAAGCGCACATGGTGAAAACTCCTTTTCAGGGTGGTGAGGCGGAAGCCGGAGCGATGTCCGGTACGGTGGCGAATGCCCGCGCCAGCAGGGCGGGGGTCAGGATCTGCGGCAGCACTTGTGCCGGTTCGCGGTCGCCGCGCGGGTAGAGGAGGTAGAGCGGCACGCCGCGGCGGCCATGCCGGGCGAGCAGCGCGCTGATGTCGTCGTCCTGGTTCGTCCAGTCGCCTTTCAGATAGACGATGCCTTTTCTGCGCAGGAGGACGCGCGTCTCGGCACGGTCGAGCGTGGTTTTTTCGTTGGCGAGGCAGGTGATGCACCAGTCGGCGGTGAGGTTGATGAAGACGGGTTTGCCTTCGCCGAGCAGGGTTTGCAGGTGTTCGGGACGATAGGCTTCCCAGTGCCGTTCGGTCTCGCCGGTTTGCGGACTTGCCATGGTGGCGATAAGGGCAATGTCGACGGCGACGAGTACCAGCGCCGCGCCCGCGCCGAATCCGCGCCAACCGGGTTTTGCCGGGCGCGTCTTGCCGTAGACCCAGGCCGCGAGCGCGAGTAGCAGCAGCGCGCTCGCCAGCCGCAGCACGGCGTCGGCGCCGCCTTGCCGGGCCAGCACCCATACGAGCCAAATGACGGTGGCGTACATCGGAAAAGCGAGAGCCTGCCGCAAATGGAGCATCCAGACGCCTGGCTGGGGCAGGCGCTTTTGCAGCGCGGGCCAGAAGGACAGGGCGAGGTAAGGCAGGGCGAGGCCGCAGCCCAAGGCGAGGAAGACCGCCAGCAAGGCCGGCGCGGGTTGGGCGAGGGCGTAGGCGAGGGCCACGCCCATGAAGGGCGCGGTGCAGGGTGTGGCAACCGCGACCGCCAGCGCGCCGGTGAAGAAGCTGGCGGCGAGGCCGGAATGGCGAGTGAGACCTTCGCCCGCGCCCGCCGCGCCGCCGATCTCGAAGACGCCGGAGAGGTTGAGTCCGACCGCAAACATCAGCGTCGCCACTGTCGCCACGAACACCGGCGACTGGAACTGGAAGCCCCAGCCCAGGCTTTCGCCACCGGCGCGCAGCAGCAGGAGCAGGGCGGCGAAGAGGGCGAAACTTGCCAACACGCCGGCGAGATAGGCGAGTCCATGCCGGCGCGCGGCCTGTCCGCCGCCGTGCTGCAATAGGGCCAGCGCCTTGATCGAGAGCACGGGGAAGACGCAGGGCATTAAATTGAGAAGGATGCCGCCGAGGAAGGCCAGCGCCGCCGCCGCCGCGAAGCCGATGTCCGGCGAGGGGGCGTCGGCCCCGCCCGCCGCGGGCGTTGCCGTGACGACGTAGCTCTGGCGCTCGTCGCCCTCGCCCAGCGTCAGGACGCCGGCGAGCGGCGTCGGCGTGTGCACTTCGCCGAGGGGGATGGCGAGGACGAGACCGTCCGCGTCGACGCGGAAGAATTGTTCGCCGCTCTGGTCGATGCGTCCCCATGCGTCGGGGTAAAACCAGACGGCGCGCGGCGGTGTGTGCTGGAAGGCGGCATCGGTAAAGCGCAGGCGCAGTTCCCTGCCGTGAACGGAGAAACTCGCCGGCCAGGCTGCGGCTTGCGGCAGTGCGGCGCGCGCCGCCGCGATAAGCGCCGCGTTTTCGCCGGGGGCGCTCATCGCCCGCAAGGGCAGTTCCAGCCCCAGTTTCACTTGCTCGGGAATGCATTCTTCGCGGCAGATCAGCCAGTCGACGGTGACGCCGAGCGGCAGGCGTCCGCCAGCGGGGAGATCGTCCGGGACGCGCGCCCGCGCGAGCAGAGTGACTTCGCCGCCGTAGCCGTAGTTCGTCACCGGGCCGAGGCTGAAACGGGACGGCGGTGGCCATTGCGTTTCGCCGATGTCCGTCCCGGCGGGGGCGTCCCAGGCAATCCGTGTGGTGATGCCGGAATCGCCGGGGTTTTTCCAGTAGGTGTGCCAGTCGGGGGCGATTTTCTGTTCGATGCCGAGCCAGATTTCGTCGCCGGGCCGGACGGCGGCGAGGTCGGCGATCAGGCGTGCCTGGATGTGCGGTGTTTCGGCGTGTGCGGGTGGCAAGTCCGTCGCGTCCGCCTGTGCCGGCAGGCAGGCGCAGAGAAGCGGGAGAAGATAAAGAAAAAAAGCCACGCGCATACCTGGAAATGTCTCGGGGTTTTTCGCTGAACCGTCATCATGCGCCGTTGCCGCCTGAACGGAGCGATTTCAGCATGTATTTATTCGATGCCTTGTCAATCGAACGCGGCGGGAGAGATGGCGATGCTGCCGTTGCCGCGCTGCTGTGGGGGGTAGGCGAGGTGGCAGGCTTCGCAGCTCTGGTAGAGCGCGTCGTTTGCGGTTTCCAGCGCGGCGGCATTCCGTCTGGCGACGGCCTCGCGGGTTTCGGCTACCGCTACGGTATAGGCGGTGGCGTCTTCCCGCCACGGCGTCGGAGCCAGCCCTGGCGGTGTGCGCACCAGTTCCGGCGTTGTGGCGGCGAGAATGGCGACCGCTTTCTCGACCCGCGCCCAAGCCAGTTCGTCGGCCGGGGCCTCCGCTGCCGCCTCGAACACGGCGCTGGAGGCGGGGACTATCTTGTCCTGCATCAGACGCAGAAGGGCGTCTGCCCTGCTTTTCTGACGGAGGGCGGCGACGGGCGGCTTTTGCGCCTCGGGATACCAGAACCGGACGTGGCAGGCTTCGCATACGGCATCCAGCCGTTCTCCCAGAACGCGCAGGGTGGTGACGCTTTTCGCATCCGCCGCCGCAACGATTTCGCGCGCGGTTTCGCGCAGGGCGACGGAAAAGCTTTCGTAGCCCTGGCGATCCGCCGCGATGGCATTGGCGACGCCTGCCGCGTCAAGGATACCGGCCACACCGTCGTCATCAAGCTTCTTCCCCGTATCGGCGACTGCGCGATCCGGCGCCAGCAGGAGATTGGCCGCTTCCAGCAGCACGACAGCGCGCTTGCGCACCGCCTGCCAGTCCTCGCCAGTGACAGGCTTGCGCTCGCGGTAGCCGTCCTTGTCCCATTCTTCGCTTACCGATTCCCAGACCTCGTCCGCTGCCGGATCGATCAGGGAGAGCATGATGTCCTGCAAGGACGTGGATGCCTGCGGCGCGAGTGCGCCTTGTGCCACTGCCCCGGCTTTCGGTTCGCGCCCGCCAACGAAGAACAGGGCGGCGGCGATCAGGCCAATGGCGAGTGCGCCCAGGCCGATGCCTTGCAAACGCTGTCTGCTAGACATAGCCGATCGCTCTTCCGGTGAGACTGACCCCGAACCAGAGGAAGAAGGAAAGCAGCACGTTCGTCCAGACCAGGAACTTGCCCGGGTTCGCAAGTTTCACCACGCGCTGATAGAGCAGCACCTGAAAGACGATGGCGAGCGTATACAGGGTGATTTTGGCGAGGAAGGCGGGGTTGGCGTAGTAGAGCGTGGGCGCGGAGAGAAACATCAGGAAGCCGCTGGTGCTGGCGAAGAAAAAGCCGATCCAGATGAACTTGACCGCTTGCCGGCTCACTTCCTTCAGCGGCATGTTGGGCAGGGCCAAGCCCAGCAGGCGCAGGTTGATGAAGATGACGGCGGCGAGCAGGGAAACGAAGCCCAGTATATGGAAGACCTGCGACGTTGCGCCGACGAGGTGGTTGGACTGGCCGATGGCTTGTCCCAGAAAGCTGTTTTGCAGTGCGGTCAGTACTTCGACAGTGCTTGACATGACGTATGACTCCAACGGGTTTTCGGATCAGATATAGGCGAGCAGGCGTCCGGAGATGATGACCAGCACCCACAGGACGATGGAGGCATAGCCGGCGTAGCGAACCCTGTCCGGCAGGATGGCGGCGGAACTGTTCTGGAATTCCGGTTCGCGCGAAAGCCTGAACTCGAAGTAGAGCGCGTTCAAGCCGCCGAGCACGAGGAAAAGAATCTTGAACGGCAGGGCGGAGCTGGCGATGATGGTTTCCGCCTCGGAGACAAAGAGAAGGATGCCGGTGACGAAGATGATGGCGAATCCCGCCAGTACGATGGGTAGCAACTGGCGCAACAAGGTGTTGGCCGGCACTTGTTTCAGAAAAACGCCGATCAGCCGCAGGTCGATGAGGAACAGCAGCCCGACCGCGATGGAAAGGCCGATCAGGTGTGTGCCCTCGACGAGCGGAAAGGCGTAGCGCGATTCGGCCAGGGCCGTGCCAAGCCCGGAGTTTTGCAATCCCTGGGCCAGTTCTAACAGAATGGACATGACATATACCTTTTATGGGGTGTGGGAAGAAATCAATTTGTTTTCTGTCCGGGGATGCTTATGACGGCGGGGGAACCGAAGCCGCCGTTGTTTTCGTGGCAGATGCGTTCATGACGTTCGTGCAGGAGCGCCTTGCCATCGTAGTTGGCGGGGCTTGCTTCGTAGTGCCATCCATTGGGCGTGTCGGCTTCCGTGTAGCGCCGGGCCGGGATAGTGACGGTAAATGGGCGTGTAAAGACGGTCGGGTCGGTAATCACTGCCACGTAGTTGTAGCGTTTGCCATCGTTGGCGAAGGTGAAGCGTTCGTCCACGGTGGCGTTTTCGCTGAAGAATTCGCCGGAGCGGCCGAACAGCGCCTTGCCGTTCAGGTTGCGTGCGCTCACGATCAGGGTGTTGCCTTCCCAATATCCGCGCGAATCGCCGTTCCAGAGCTTGAGCCGTTCGGGCAGGTGTGGCCTGCCGCCGAGGAGGATCAGGCGGTAGCCGTTGTTGAACATGAACAACACATGACCTGGGTATTGGCGAATCTCATAGCCATGCCAGTAGAAGGACTTGGGGACGCCGCCCGGGGCGCAACGGGCCAGCGGCTCGACATACTCGGGCTTGATGGGATTGTTGAAATTGGCCTGGAATTCCCTGACCTTTTCCGCCGCCCAGGATTGGAAGGGCAGCTGCCCGTCGGCGGGGTCGCTGATGCGGCTGGGGGCGCGTTCTTCTCGTGGTCCACCCGGACGCTGCGCGCGCGGCGAAGGGTCGTTGATGATGCCGCCCTGTGGATCGGTGAAATTGTTGTGATTGGCGATGGTGTTCGACCAATGGCCAGAGATGTCGGGCTGTCCGTCAGCAAGGCGCGGCCCCGTCCATTTACCCTCGGCGATTTTGGGAAACGAGATTTCCCGGCTGATGCCGCTGCCCTGCGGGCGCTCTTGCGTCCCCGGCGCAGGGGGCATTTGCTGCGCGAGGACGGCGGCCGCAGGCAAGACCAGGAAAGCTAGCGCGATGGCGCGATGACGCAAATGTTTGCTCATGAACTTTCCTTATGGCTTCTTCGGTGGGTAGTACTGGTCGTAAGGCAGGGTGTAGCGGTAGTCCTCGATCAACTGGAAGTTCTTTTCGCGGTGGCGGTGGAGGATCACGCTCAGGGTCCATGGGCGGCTGTAGACGTCAGGGTCTTCCAGCGTCGCTTTGTACTCGATGGTGTTGGCATCGAGAAATTTCCAATGCTCCACCACGTGCAGGCCGGTACCGTGAAAATTGCCGGCGCGGTCGAGCCAGGTTTCGTCGTAGAAGTCGGTCACATCCACTACCAGAGTGTCGCCTTCCCAGTGTCCGCGCGAATCGCCGAGCCAGAAATCGTTGTCTTCGACCGGGTGCCGGGTGCCGTTGGTGTGGATAGTGCGAATGGAATAGCCGTACTGCGGAATCACGGTGATGTCCCGCGCTCGTTGCAGGATCTGTAGCGGATAGGGCGCGTAGATCATGCGCGGTACGCCCAGCGTGTAGCCCTTCACCCTCGGATCCTTGCTCTGCCGTTCCGCGAAGTTCTTCCGTTTTTGTTCCAGTGCCTTGGGCAGGTAGGGAATGTAGCCGCCTTCGATCACCCCCGGCCCCGGCGGCGCGTCCTCGCGCCCGATATGGGGTTCGAGGTCGAATTCGGCGGCGCTCGTGGTCTGCCAGATGCCGGAGAAATCCGGTTTGCCGTTGAGGCGGGGAATGTTCCCGCTGGCCGCCTGCCCGGCGACAGCGAACAGCGACAAGAGCAGTGCCAGATAGAAACCCGCATGGCGAGCCGGTTTGCTGGAAGTCGGCCCGGAGCGGATGGGATGCGCGCTCAAAGTCCACCCACGGCGAGTTTCGGGGATTGTTCAGCCGCCGAGGTTTTCGCCGCTTCGTCCGCGGGCGCATCCTGCGCGCCGCCAGTCTGGATGCTGCGGCCATCGGCCAGGGTAATGAACACGGAGTAGGCGAAGGGGCCGCCGTTCTTGGCGCGATAGCCCTTGACGGACACTTCGGTGTCGACCTGAAGGTCGGCTTTGGTCAAGCCACGGTTCTGCAGGGCGTTGGGCGCACCGAACTCGAAGCCCCAGTTGGTGACATTGCCGTCCGTGTCCTTGACATCCACATACAGCCAGCTATGGGGATTGACCCAGCGCACCTTGGTAACGGTGCCGCGCAGTTCGATTGGCTGGTTGGCGTCGAATTCGGCGGCAAAGGCATGGTGGGCAAGTGTTGGCGCGGCGCTGGCGAGGGCGGCAGCGGCCAGCAGGGAGGAGAGGATTGGTTTGGAAAACGTGCTCATGACAGTTACTCCATGTAGTTGTGCGAAGAAGTGTTGCCGCAAAAAATAGAACCCTTTCAGCAAGTAGCGTGCCATTCGCCCATACGCGATTCCGCGGCGGCGGCTGATGTTGTAACTTGTTGAATTGTTGATACTTTGTCTGCTTCGTCTGGCCGAGGCCAGGGGACGCCTGCTATTGCGGTGCGCAATCGGCACGGGTGCAGTGTTTTGCTGGCAGCAGACTGTGAAAAAAGTGTTGCTTTCGGAACAGATGGAACCCGCTCCCGCTCCCGACGCCTTGCTTGCGCTTGGCCGGTCAGGAAGCCGGAGTCACCCGGCTTCCTGGGGAGCAAGGCGGCAGGCGGGTGACTACAGACGGCCAGTAAACACGATGCCGATCCAGCGTGGCGTGGACGGGGTGTAGCTGTTCCAGCCGTCGATGTGATAGTTCTCGTCGAGCGCGTTTCTGATAATCAGGTTGGCGTCGAACATACCGTCCTGCGTGCCGATGCCGACGCCGAGGTCGAGCAGGCCATATGCTTTCTGCTTGTCGTAGGCATAGTTGCCTGTGGCGGTGTAATAGTCGCTCGTCCACTTGTAGTTGACTGCGGCATGAAACACCTTGCTGCCGAAAACCGGGCGATGATAGTCGGCCCCCAGGATCGCGGTGAACCTGGGTGCGTTGGACAGGATATCGCCCTTGGCGTTGTAATGGGTGGCCAGACCGGTGGGATAGCCGGTATGCACGTCGGATGCGTGACGGATGTAATAATCGTCCGCGTAGCGCGCGTCGTTATAGGCGGCGGCCAGACGCAGGGTCAGGTTCTCGATGCCGGTGTAGAGAGCATCGACCTCCAGCCCCTTGACCCGCACTTTGGGCACGTTGCCGACCAGACTCTGATAGATCTCCGCTTCCTGTGTCGACCAGCCTGGGTTCGCTGCCTGATTGGCGGCGGTCGCGGCTGGATCGAGTTGGGAAACCGTAGACTGGAAGTCTTTTATGACATTGACGAAGGCATCGGCATTCAGAACGAGTTTCTTGTTGAAGAACGAGGATCGCAAACCGACTTCGAGTCCGGAGGTACGCTCCTTCTTGACCAGCGAAGCCTTGCCGTTGGCGTCGATCTGGGCGATACCGCCTTTTTCGCCGTATTGCAGGGCGCTATAGACGGTCAGATCGTCGTTGATTTTGTCGGTGAGTGCCAGGTTCAAGCCGTAAATCTCGCCTTTCCATGGGCTTGCTTTCTTGCGCGGATAAAGCGAACCCTGGTTGAGTGTGGTGTTGCGGATCTGGGCGGCGGCCTGTAGCTGCTGCTGCTCGACAGAACTCAGGGAGGCCCATGTCGAACCCGCACCGAAATATTTTTCTGCCAGACCGTTGGCCGCCGTAGTGTCGATGGGGATGGCGGGAGGATTGTTGCCGATGCCGAAAGCATCGGAGAAGCCCGTGCCGGTGCCCGGATCGTAGAGCAGCACTTCCTGGCTGGTGCGGCGCGTCTCCCAGCCGATGCGCGCGCCGGTGGTCAAGGTCAGCGGTTCGGAGAGATGCCAGTCCGCCTCGCCATACGCCGCGAAGCTCTCGTTCTTGACGAAGGTGTCCTGGCTGCGATAGGCCATGTTGAGCGAGTCGCGCAACATGGCCTGCCCCGCGCCCGTGCCGCTCAGGAGGCCGTATTGCGTGGGATTGGCCTGGTAGGCTCCGGCATCGCTTCCCCATCGGGTACGGCTGCCCAGGGAATCGTTGTCGGTGGAGAGCCAGTAGAGGCCGGCGGCGTACTCGACGAGGCCGCCTTTGGCGGAAGTGAAACGTAACTCCTGACTCTTTTGTTCGTAGCTGGTGATGTAGCCGCCGCTCTTGGTGATGTCGAATGGCGAGCCTTCGTCGTTGGCGGCGGAGAACCAGTGTTCGCGCCAACCGGTGATGGATTCCAGGGCGCCGCCGGCGAGTTTCCATTCCAGATTCGCCGTTGCGCCTTTGGAACCGGTGATGATTGCGCCGTTGTTGTCTACATAGACCGGGTGGCGGTAGTAGTCGCGGGCGGCGTTGTAGAGCGCCGGATCCTGATTGAACCAGGGACGCAGGAACTTGTTGTAGGCGCTATCCACACCGGTTCTGGGGGTGCCGTCGGTGTAATGCGTCGGTTCGCTGTGGCGGATGGCGAGACCGTTGACCCATTCGCTGCCCTTGGGCTGGTGTTCGTAGCTCAACCTCGCCTTGAAATCGGGCGAGGGTGTGAGCAGGAATTGCACGCGGGCGAAAGTACGGTCGATGTTTTTGTAGCTGCCCCGGCCTTCCTGATCCGGGAAGCGGTTCTCCCACGGCCCATCACCCTGTTCGCGCAGCACGGTGGCACGCCAGGCGAGGATTCCGTCGGCGACCGGTCCACCGAGAACGGCTGTGGTCTTGAGGGTGTTCCAGTCGCCGAAGGTCTGGGAGAGGCTGGCTTCCGGAGTGAACGTGGGGGCCTTGGTGGTAAAGGTGATGCGCCCGATGTTGGAGGGTTTGCCGCCGAGGGTGCCCTGAGGGCCGCGTGTGACGGAAACGGTGTCGATATCGACGAAGGGGTAGCCGTTGGCAAGCGGGGTATAGCCGAGACTCACGCCGTCCAGCACAGTACCGATGGTCGGGTCGATCTGGTCGCTGGAGCCGGTGGTGATGCCGCGCAGGGTCAGGGAGCCGGTGCGTGGGTTGCCATAGTTGAAATTGACGTTGCCGATCCGGTTCAGTACCTGGGTGATGTCGGTCGCGCCCAGGTTTTCCAGTTCCTGCCCGGTCACGACCGAAACGGAAGTGGGCACGTCCTTGAGTTCTTCAAGCGGTTGCTGTTTGCGTCCGCGCACGACGACGGCTTCGAGTTGCTGTTTGTCGGACGCGGCTTCATCGGCGTTGCCGGCGCTGTCGAAGGCGGGCGCATCGGTGGGCGCGGCTTCGGGCGTTGCCAGTCGGGAAGGCGCGTGCGCGGCGCGTTCCGCCTGTAGGGCGCGCTGGCTTTCTTCCAATGCTTTGCGTAATTCTTCGACTTGTCTTTGCAGCTCCTGCGCGCTGGCGCCGGTGTCCTGCGCCAAGCCCGGCGCGCTCGCCAGCCAGAAAGTCGCCATGATTGCAGCATGCAGTGGTTTGATTCGGGAAAAGGAATTGGAAGTCATTTGATCTGGAGTTCGCTTGAAAGGAGTGTGGAAGATTCTCCCCTCAAGCAAAGCATGTGCCATTTGGAAGCAAACGTTTCAATATATGAAAATCTGTTTTTAAAAAACGGCTTAACGATATGATTGACAAGGGTTTTATCTTGTTTTTATAAATGTAAATGCTGTCGGCGTCATTGGCGCAATGCTATACGAATAGAACGCGGGTACGAACTGCTTGTTGGGAAACAGTGCGCAAAAAATGTGTTGCTTGCGAAGCATTCGAGATGACGAAGTCTTCGTGGCGTTTCCAGTGTGCTTGACCCCAGGACGGCCTTGGCCAGAAAGGCATTCGTTAACCAGGCCCGCTCATGCGACCGACGCCCCGTGCCAACGTAGCCGGATGGACAAAATGTCTCGGTGCGCGCCCACTCCAGCGTATGGATGAGCCGCTCCAGTTTCGGTGTCAGCGTACCCAGTTCAGACGGAGGTGCGGGATCAACTCTTGTTGGACAACATGTCAACCTTGCATCAGAAGCGTGTGGGCGCTAGCATTCATGGGCGGGCGTTATGACCATCGGATTCGATATGCCAGAAATGGCTGCCCGTTTCTCTTTTTACTGGGCTGCGCAGCAATCAAGCTCCGATAGCGCGGGGTCTTGCAAAAGGCTCGAATGGCCGTGCGTCGATCCACGAATCCATATCGATTGCCGCCGGAATAAATTGCCAGCGATGCAGGAAATCGCTGAAATCCTGCAAGGCATGAATGGATGTTTCAGAAAAGTCCGTCGCTAATTGTCGATGCGCATGTTTGCCATAAGCCGTGCAGATACGGGACTCGCTGCTGTTGGTTTCGAGTGCCAGAAAACGGCGGGTTTCATCCGCGTTGTCTCGTGCCCAGGCTTCCGCGCGCAAAATCTGTTCGATGAGCAACACGACCGCGCTGAAATGATGATCGATCAGATGACGATCAACCGTCAGTGTGCGCGGCGTGCCGTTGTTGGAACGGATAAGCGGATCGGGATGCGAGCCCGTGTCAATAACGGTGCGCAAGCCGAAGTGATCCGCGAATTCAATAGCGACGGCGCCTTTTGAAAAAATGGCATCTACTTCGCCGCGCAATAAGCCAGCTACTTCCATATTTTGCCCGCCGCCGCCGCTGGACACATGATGTCCCGTATCGTTTTGGGCTGCCGTGTCGCTAAAACCGGCATTTATCGGAAAGTCCACGATTTCCACATCCGGTACGGTCAAGCCTTCGAGCCTCAAGGCATTTTCCAGCCCGCGCAAGGCTTGCGCGCGGGTGAAATCTATCTGGACATGGGTTCGCTTCGGAAGGCCGAAACGGCGTCCCCGCAAATCCTTGACCGATTGAATGCCAGAGTCCGGCAAGGTCAGGATGCGTTGGGTTTCATCACACCAAGAAAGCCCGATCAGGCGGGTATCACGTCCAGCGGCGCGCGCCCAGATTGCAGGAATGCTGCCGCCATGACGCACGGAATTTTGCAGGCTGTGATTGAAGTGCGACTCTCGAATCGCCAGTTCGTTTGATTCCCGCAATGAGCGAACTTCCGTATTCCTGCGGCGGAAACTGTCGCTCAGCCAGCCTTTTTGTATGGCAATGCCCAGTCCGGTAGGGACTGGACAGCGGGTATACCAAAGAACATCCAAGTGGGTGTCTGGGTTGTTCATCTCTATGGACGTCCTGTCAAAGCGGTGGAAGCAAGTCAGTTACTGGAACCAGACCGAGCCGCTTGCCTTCTTCAAAAAGTCCGGTCATGTTCCAGTTGCGCCACAGGACGCCAGGGCCGTAGGTTCGCGGCCCGCCGACCAGTTCCGACAAGGTGGCCAATTGCGCGGCTTCTTCAAAAAGAATGATGTTTTCCGTTTGTTCGCGGATACCCTTTTTCCCCCATACCGTGCCGCCGCCATTGGCTTCGAGAATAGCGGTGTTGTGCGGATTTTCTTCGATGCGATCAATGATGAAATCGACTTCGGCTTGGCGGCGGTCTATATAGATCGGAATTTCACGCAACAAGTGATGGCGCTGGAATGCTACATATGTAACGGGCAGGGTGCGGTGCGTCTGCCCCCAGACAGCGACATAGGGGGTATGCACATGGGAAATTATGTTGATTTCCGGGCGCACGCGGAAAAGTTTGGCATAGCGATTGTCTCCGCCCAGTCCGTTGCCGTCCAACAACCTGCCTTCCAGGTTATAAATGGCGGGCCATGCTTCTTCACCCCGGTTCCAGGGGCCGGGGTCATTGACGACGACGAGTTTGTCTTCGCCGGGTATGCGCACTACAAAACCGACTGTGCCGTAAGCCGTGGTCGTGCCAGTTTCGCGCAATACGCGAAAGGCTTTTTCTCCGTCGGCCTTGACACTGGCGACAAATTCTTTTGCGGCGGTGGACAATGCAAAGTTTTCAATGATTCCCATCAGGGTTCTCCGAAGTCGAAATGTACCTTGCTAGCTGTAAGCATGAATTGCTTCTGGTGTGCGAACAGGTTGCGGTGGTTTTTTGAAAGAAAAGAGAAAGAGCCTCTCGATGCGCCCGCCCCGCATTGAAGGAACGGGCGCGCGAAAGAAAAGAACGAGGCTTTTTCCATGAAGCAGGGATCAGGCGGCTTGGCGCAAAGCGACATCGGGGCGTCCGCGCACGAGCGGTAACACTTCTTCGCCGACGCGGTAGGCTTCTTCCAGATGCGGCGTGCTTGCCAGGATGAAGGCTTCCGCCCCCAGGTTCACCAGTTGGTCGAGGCGTTCGGCCACTTGTTCGTAACTGCCGACTATGCCTTGGGTTTGGCCCCCGCGCAGGAGGCTGAAGCCCGACCAGACGTTCGGTTCAATAATCAAGTCTTTGTAGCTGTTGATCGTTGTCGGCCTGAAAGAACGCTGGCGATGTGCCCCCACCGATTCGCTTTGGATGGAAGCGTAATATTCCTCCCATACTTTTTTGCTGATGTTTTCAAAGCCACGCTCGATTTCCCGCCACGCTTCTTCTTCGGTTGGGCGCGCGACGATATCCACCCGCACGGCGGCCTTGATTTGCCGGCCCAGCAGGGTGGTTTTTTCTTTGACGCGCTCGAATTTTTCTTTCAGGACGTCGAAAGGTTCGAGCCAGGAGAGGTAGTAATCCGCATGTTTGGATGCCGATGCCAGCGCCGCATCTGAAGAACCCGAGAAATAAATTTCCGGAAAGTTTTCCCGCGACAGGGGATCGGGCAGGCCGCTATCTTCGATTTGATAGAATTTGCCACGGTAGGAGAAGGGGCCGCCATTCCAGATGCCGCGCAGGATGTCGAGAAACTCCGTGGTGCGCGTATAACGGTCGTCGTGCGCGATGGCGTCGCCCCACCACAATTGTTCCGGGCCGCCGCCGCCGCTGATGATGTTGTATAACGTTCGCCCGCCGGTGGCGCGTTGCAGGCTCGCCGTGGCCCGCGCGACCAG
>JAIRWW010000318.1 GCA_031268685.1 Azoarcus sp. | reverse complement strand
GCGCCGCTGCCGCGCAGCGTGCGCGCCCGTTCGGCATTGTCGCGCGCCTGTGTCACGCTGGCCCGCGCCTGTGCCAAGGCCGCCTTTGCCTGCGCGACGTCGATCTTCACCGGCTCATCGTCGAATACCGCCAGTTCCTGGCCTGCCGACACCGTGTCGCCCACGTCCACGCGCAGTTCGGCGAGCCGCAGGTTCTGCACGTCGGCGCCGATAATCGCCTCCTGCCAAGCCGCGACGCTGCCGTTTGCTGCCACCTGGATCGGCCATGTTTCCATGGCGGGCTGCTCCGCCGTTACAGTCAGCGCCGGGCGGGGTGCGGACGCGGCGTCTTCCCGCGCCCCGCAGGCGGCGAGCAGGGGGACGGCGAGCAAGGCGGCGCAAAGGCGCAAGAGGAGGGAAACCGCGGGCATGGAAACCAGTGAAGGCGAGGACGGAATGAAGTCAATGCAATGGATTATCCATGCTTCGGGCGGGTGGGGGGAACTGAAAAGGCGGGTGAATACGGGCCAGATCACCTTGGCGGGCATCGGCATCCATTCCATGTGCGTGCGCGCGCGTGCGGCTGCATTGCTGCCCGCCGGGTGTTTCGAGGTCACGACTCCGGACGCGGTTCCAGCAGTTTTTCGGCAAGGGATTGAAAGTCTTTTCGGTCGAAGGGGCCGAATTTGCGCAATACGATGTTGCCGTCACGGCCTATAAGCAGCGTGAATGGCAGGAGCGCTTTTTCGTTGCCCAGCGAGCGCATGAGCGGGATGCCCTGGCCGCGGGCGAGTACGACGGGGTAGTTCGCGCCATAGGCGGCAAAAAATTCGCGCACTTTGTCCGGCTCGTCTTCGAGCACGACGCCGAGGACGACGAGTCCCCGCTCCGCGTATTCTTTTTGCAGCGCAATGAGTTCGGGGAGTTCGTCGCGGCAGGGCGCGCACCAGCGCGCCCAGAAATTCACCGCGAGCGGCTTGCCCCGGAAGCTGGCGAGTTTTACCGTCGCGCCTTCGATGTTGTCCAGCGTGGCGGCGAAGAATGTGTCCGTGCCGGTAGCCTGGGCTGTGGCAAGGAGCAGCATGAAGGGCAGGGCGGCGAGCCGTTTCACAGCAGGTTTCCCCGCCGGAAGATGAGATAGCCTCCGAATGCCGCGGCAAGCCCGAGCGCGGCGGGATAGGCGAGCGCAAAGAGCCGGAAGCCGTCCGTGCCGAACATATCGAAGATGACGTAGGCGGCTGGGCCGAGGACGACGAGTTGCGGGTCGAACATTGCCAGCGCGGCGGTGCGGAATACTTGCAAGGGGTTTGCCAGCGCGATCACCACCGCGAGTTCGGGGTCGATACGGCCCTGGATCATGACGCCGAGCAGAATCAGGTCAAGAAAGAGCAGGAGTACGAGCCACACCAGGAAGGCCGCGCCCTGGGCTACGTCGGTACTGTGCGCGATGGCCGAGATGAGCATGCCCAGGCCGAGAAAGCACAGCGCTGTCACGGCAAGCAGAGCCGAATAGTAGGCGAACATCGCCCATGGCACTTCGATGCCGTCGAGATGTCCCCAGGCCGCCGCGCCCGACATGGCAAGGAAAACCGGCGCGAACGTTACCGCGTAGCGACCGATGAATTTGCCCCAGAACCAGGCGCCGAGCGGTATTGGCAGGGCGAGCAGGTATTCGAGTACGCCTGTTTCGCGGTCGCCAGCCACCGAGCGTACCGTGGTGATGAGTACAAAGATCGGCAGGATCGCCATGCTGAGCTGGATGTAAGTCACCAGCAGGCGCGACAGGCCGATGAAACCCAGTATGCGCGACTCGGTCAGCCCGAAGGCAAAGAGCAGCGCGACGATGCCGCCGAATACCAGGGCGTAGATGAGAAACCAGCGCGCACGCAGCGATTCGGCAATGTCGAGCCGGGCGGCGAGGAGTAAGTACTTCATTTCATGCCTCGTACTAGCGCCTGCTGGCGCATGTTCTCGAAATCAATGGCTCCCTCATTGGTTGAATCCACGGCTGCGAAGTTATAGCCCATGGGCGAGGATCGGTCGATGTAATACACCTTGCGGGGATCGAGCCAGTGGATGTTGTCGCGGTCTGGGCTGGTGAAACTGGCTACCCACATGCGGGTATCGGCATTATCGATCCAGGGCTGTTCCGCCGCGTTTTGCTTCGCCCATGAGATGAGGCAGCCGATGTCGTCGAATTTGAATACGGCATCGGCGGGGCCGCCGCGCAGTTCGACGGCGAAGCGATGATCGGAGATGGCCATTTTGCAATGGGTGCAGGCGTCCCTGTCCCAGTGGATCGCGGCCATGCCTTTGGGCTGTCCGCCGTTGCCGCAGGCGGCGAGCAGTCCGGGTAAGAGCGGGAGCGCGCTGGCGCGAATGAGGAAGGCGCGGCGCGACGGATTGCAATCTTTGACGGAGGGGAGGGTATGTATCGGCATGAGATTTTTCGTCCTTTTTTGGGATGAAATTGTTCGTAGTGTGTTCAATGCATTGCCGGAGCCATGGCGCTCGTTATGGGACGCTGGCGTTATTTGCTCAGAGAGAGGGGAGAGGGGGGATCGCAAGCGGGTTTTTGGGACAGTGCGGCGGGGAGATATGCTTCAGGCGAAATTGCTTCGGGCGAAATCTTTTCGGTAATTTTGTCGTCGAGCGCCACGCGGCCCATATCCATTTCGACGACGCGGTCGACAAATGCGGAGACTTCGGCGAGGCGGTGGCAGGAAATAAGCATGGCGGTTTTGTCCAGCCGCTGTGCGAGCAGGCCGAAAAAAATCCTGCGCGCTTCGGGGTCGAGGCTGGCCGCCGGTTCGTCCATGATCAGGACGCGGGTATCGCGTCCGAGCGCGATGGCAATGAGGAGTTTTTGTTTCATGCCGCCGGACAGGCGCATGAATTGGCGCTCACGTATAGCTTCCACGTCCAGCCCGAGTTGGCCTGCGATTGCGGCGATGCGTTGTGGCGTGGTGTCGCACAATGCCGCCGAAAAGGCGACGAGCCGGCCCACCGGCATTTTGAGCGGCGGCGGCAGCTGCGGCACGAAGCCGATTCTGCTGAGCGCCGCGGCGCGCTGGCGGCGCGGGTCGAAGCCGTCGATGCGCACCACGCCGTCGCAAGTGTATTCGCCAAGCAGGCAGCGGATCAGCGTGGTTTTGCCTGCGCCATTGGAACCGGTCAGGGCGACGCGCTCGCCCG